>JAEWPN010000084.1 GCA_023399455.1 Bacillota bacterium | reverse complement strand
CCTTCACAGACTCCATCTATTTTCACCGCAAAATCCGACATCCTGCAGTTGCTGTTATCCGCTTCCTTCGCCTGAGTCTGTACCCCTGCCGCCACTTCGTCTACCGCCGAGGAAATTTCCTTGATGGAGGTATTGATGGTCACCGACTTAACAGCAACTCCATCTGCCATTTCCTTTACTTTATTTCCGAATATCTGCATATCCTTCATGAGTGTCCGCATGCTTTCCAGCATATCGTTCAAGCCTTTGGCAAGAAGGCTGAATTCGTCTTTTCTGTTGATCCGGAACTCCTGCGTCAGATTCCCGCCCGCAACCTCGTTCAGACCTTTAGTTATTACCTTAACAGACTTGCTCATGCCTGTTGCTATCATACCACCTATGATGAAGGCGATGATGCACGCAAGCAGTACCATAACGACACACAGATTGCGTATCGAGTTTACTTCTTTTAAAATATTATTCTGGGGAATCAGACCGCACAGCATGATTCCCGTATTTCCCACGGGCGAAAACACGTATAAATATGTTTCTCCGTTATATTTGACATAGCGGTCTCCGGCCTCCTTTGCATTCAGGCTTTCCGCGTAGAAATCCTTATCCGTGAACACTGCCGCCATCTTATCCTGGAGCAAAGCCCCCGTTCCTGCCTCCGCTTGCTGCACGCGCACGATTTCACGGCCGTCAGGAGATATAAGAGCCTTGATACTGTTTTCACCGAAGTCCATTTGGTTCAGCATCTCTTCGATGGTCTGTGTGGTAATATCCAGAACAAGATAGGTATTTGCCTTCAGGAACTTCTGAAAAAAAGCGAGACCATATCTATCTTCGGAAATGGACAGACGCTCATCCAGGAACGAATGATAGCCGAACCATCCGTTTTTACGCGTCGCATTATCTTTGAAATACTGCCCCTCTGCAGATTCCATAAAGCTCGTATAAACGTTATCCCCCATACTTCCCGATACGGAAGTGAGATAGGTCCCATTCTCCGGAATAATGGAATAGCTGTATAAATATTGCACACTGGCCTTCACCTGAAGAAGATTCTTCTTTGCGTCGCGCCAGTACTGCATTGCTTTGCTGTCGTTCTGTTTGTAATACACTTCGTAATACGAGGACATATCATCCCCTACCACCATTTCAAGCGCCTTCGAGGACACATTTCCCGTAAGCAGATCGCAGTACATGCTCATGGCCGATATGGTACTCACGGAGGAATCCTCCACCTTTTCCTTTATGACGCCGGAAGCGGTCTTATATGATACGAAGCCAAGTACGATAATAAGCGCAATAGGAACCAGAAAAGCCTTGATCAAAGTTCCCATTATACTTGTATTAGAAAATGTACCAAACGTTATTTTACCCTTTATGCTGCCCTTATTTTGGTTATTATGTGTTGTATTGTTTTCCTTTTTTCCCTTAAGCTCCGACACAACTTCATTAAACTTTTTCGAATTTTTACGAAAATACCATTTATTAAAGTTGATTCCCGGTAAAGCCAGCTTCTTTTTGTTCCCCTTTTTCCCCCTGGCGGTCCATCCCGCTTTCGTGTTTTCTACTGTCCCCATGACATCCTCCTATCGTGAACCAATCACTGATACAAGGTAAAACGGAACCGCCGGATTCTTACCGTTTTCCACGATGGTAATTTCCACCGAATGTGCCGTATTTTCCAAGTTTTCCGCAACCGTATCAATGTATAGGCAATCGCCCCAGTCCTCATCAAAATTTCCGTCCAAAAGAAAACTTGTTTCTTTCTTACCGTCTATTACAACACGAGCTACCGGCGCTGGTTTCCTTATAGATTTCCGATATTGAACGGCAATTGTCGTGCCCTCAATTTCGAATACTATTCTATCATTTATGCCGCTTGCAATCCACCCTTTTTGGAAAATATGTGAATTTTTTTCGTTTTTTTTCGAATATTTTGTGAATCCATTACATTTAGGAGCGCAATTATCGTTCCTGTACCGCATAGAATTCTCGTATCTGTTTCTTGTCACCGGTTCCGGTAATCCGCTTTCGCAAAACGGTAGTTCTTCTTCCCAGCAGTTCTTATACACTTCTTCCAAAAATTCTATAACAGCTCCCGCTGCCAGTTCATGTCCTGCATCATTGGGATGCAAATCATCCGGCGTGATACTTCGAACCGGTATTTCCCCTGAAGTTACTTTTCCATAAAGAGCCTTCTTCATACTGATGCAGGGAAGCCCGTATGTTCTGCCTATCGTCTCATGCTCTTCCTGGGCATTTTCTCCATTGTCATAGCGTACATTATGAAGCAGTAACAATGCAGGCTCACCGGCACTCCGGTAAATCCTTCGGACAAGTCCTTCATAAGTCTCTGCGAAATGGTCATTGTTCTCGTCATTCACACTGAATTCTACAATAACGAAATCCGGATTATGGCAAAGCAGATCTTCCTCCACTCTCGCCGCTCCAAACTGCGAGGTAGTTCCTCCGATTCCGGCATTTACATATAAGAACTCAGCCTCAGGAAACTTCGCCCTCCACCAGTTGTACACCAGATAGGCGTAGCAGGTGTACTGTGTTGAAGACAGAGAGCCCTGGGTGATGGAACCTCCGATAAAACCGATGGTCAGCCGCTTACCGCTCCTCGCCCGTCTCATTATTTTTTTCAGACGGTATAGATTCCCCCGATTTATCACACCTCCCTCCGGCATAATACTTTCGTCTTCCTTCATGTCCCCTCTTCCTCCTTCCATACGGTCTCCCCAAGAGACTCAACAAATGCCGTCAGCTCCTCCGCCATCCGTTCTGCCTCAGGAATCCGAATATGTCCCGGTGTCCCGCATCCGTTGTCCGTATAGCAAAAATGATATATGCGAGAATCTCCCAGTTCCGCCTGCACCTGACCGATAGAGCGGTCCCAGTTAGGATGATGATTCAAAATCGTCGTCTGCAGTATTATGACAGCCTGCGGATATATGTTTCTTAAATTCTGTATGAACATCTTATAATGTCTGCGCCAGTAAACGCTTTTTTCACTTTCATAATCCTGCGCCATATAGTCCAGAGGATGATTGTCGTTCTGCCCGATCGCCACTAGAACGAGGTGGGGCCTGTAGCGTGCAAAATCCCATCGTTTCACCGGCCCGAGACCAGGCTGATATTGCAGCTTATCGTAGATTTCTTCCATTCCTATGTAATCCGGTTCCATAAACCACCCGGTACCATTAAGGAGAGCCACGCCTCCCTGAGCGATATCGTGTATCTGCGCATTCAGCCTTCGGGCCGCTATCCACGCGTAGGAATAATAGCTGTTGGAATGTTCCCCATTATGCTCCGGGTCCTCTTTCCCGGCATATTCCACAGCCTCGGACACTTCTCCGGCGGAAACACTGTCTCCGTATACTTCTATCCTCCGCGAGGGAGCCGGACCGGAAGCCTGCACGAGAGCCCCTTCCTCCACTTCCAGCCCATAGAAAGCAAAGGTATGACAGGAGTCCTGTCTTTTGAAAATCAGAACGTCGTGCAAACCCTCTTTCAGATGCTCCGCCAGGGTTATTTCCGTCTTACCTTCCTCCTCGGGAAGGATCGCTTTGCCCTGTCTTCCGTCTATGAGAAAGCCCAGCGAGTTTTCCCAATAAGCTTTTTTGTTGCTTAGAACAATACGCACAAAACTTCCGCTTACATGGATTCGTATGCTGCTGCATGGATATACGAATACAGGCGCATTCTTGTCTTCGAAATCAATTCTTCCGCAATAGGTCAGCCTCTTATCATCCGGCTTTATCATCATAGGTCATCAACTTCCTTTCCTCCGTGCTCCTAACGCCTTCCGATTTCCGTATCAGACACTGTGACCGAGCTGTGCTCCTTAATATACGGAACGATTTCCTCAAGTCTTGTGAATGCAAGGCCCACATAACTGTCTGCGGCTCCGTAGTAAATGGCTATTTTTCCGCTTTCCGAATCGTGGATTGTGGCACAGGGGAAACATACATTGGGAACAAATCCCCTTTCCTCATACCATTGCTCCGGCGTGAGAAGGAAATTCTCACACCGGTATTTCACGATGGAGGGATTGTCGATATCCAGAATCGCGCCGCCGATGGAATAAACGTATCCGTTGCACGTTCCGCTCACTCCGTGATAGAACAAAAGCCAGCCTTCTGTCGTCTCGATAGGCGCTGCACCTCCTCCTATTTTCAGAGATTCCCACCATTCGTTTCCTTTGCCCATCACATGGCGATGCCTGCCCCAATACACCATGTCGGGACTTTCACTGACAAAAATGTCTCCAAAGGGAGTGTGCCCGCTGTCGCTGGGGCGGCTCAGCATCATGAAATTACCGTTTATCTTTCTCGGGAACAATACCCCGTTTCTATTAAAGGGAAGGAATGGATTCTCTAATCTCACGAAGGTTTTAAAATCATTGGTTCTGGCTATGCCTAACGATGCGCCGTAGAAATCCTGACACCATATGATATAGTAGGTATCCTCTACCTTCACCAGACGCGGATCATAGGCGTATGCCGGCATGAAGGGCTTTCCCTCCTCGTCCACAAAGGGAATCTTCTCTTGATCGATGTTCCAGTGGATAGCATCCTCACTTCTCCCCATATAAATGTACGGAATGCCGTTGGTTTGTTCTCCGCGGAACACTCCGATGAATTCCTCTCCATAAGGCATAACCGCACTGTTGAATATTCTGGCAACGCCCTTCACCGGATTTCTCCCAATGACGGGATTCCCGCTGTATCTCCACACCGGCGCATCCAAAGGTTTTTCCTGCGGCTCCTGCCACGGAACCTTTTTTACCGGTTCACTAATCATTTTTAATTTGTTCATCTTGCCAGCCTCCATTATTCGTATTTATGCATTCAAGTATTTCAGGTTCTTTTCTATGAGTGCGCATCTTTGCTTTACGCAGTCCGCAGATCGCAGAGGATCTTCAGGCGTATGGAATACATAGTCCATAAGCTTATCGATTGTCGTTACCGCCACATGCAGCCTCGTGTCGCTGGATGCATAATATATAAATACCTCTCCGTTTTCCTTCACTATCGCGCCGTTGGTAAATACCACATTAGATACATCTCCCATGCGCTCTTCCCTGCGCGGCCCGATCAACAGCCCTGACGGCTCCGCAATGATTTTGGACGGATCATCTATATCCGTAGCAAAGGCGTAGATTACATAACGAAGCCCTGCTGCCGTATTTCTCACGCCATGAGCAATATGTATCCATCCTTTTTCCGTCTTGATCGGCACTGCCCCGGCGCCGTTCTTAGCTTCAGTCAGCGTATGATATTTCCTCAGGCTGACCATCTTCTCCTCTCCGATCAATGCATGCTCAATATCATCACATAAGCCGAAGCCTATGCCGCCGCCGGAACCGGTCTCAATAAAATCATCCATGGGCCGGGTGTAAAATGCATATTTCCCATCTACGAATTCCGGGTGCAGCACTACGTTTCTCTGCTGAGGCGAGTTTTTTGTCACCAGATTATCCAGCCTTTCCCATGTCTTCAAATCCTTTGTTCTGACGATCCCTGCTGACGCCACCGCCGCTGACAGGTCGCTTGCCGACTTATCCCTGCTCTCAGAGCAGAACAGTCCGTAAATATACCCATCTTCATGCTTGGTCAGTCTCATATCGTAGACATTGGTTTCCTCCGGGTATTTATCGGGAAGAATTACAGGATAGTCCAAGAACCGGAAGCCTTCCGTCCCGCTGTCACTTACCGCCACTCCGAAGAAAGACTTTCTGTCATCCCCCTCGACACGTGCCACGAGGTAATATTTTCCATCTAATTCTATGGCTCCCGAATTCATTACCGCATTGACTCCCAGCCGCTTCATGAAATACGGATTGGACACTATATCCAAATCGTACTGCCAAATCGGCGGAATATGCTCTCTTGTCAGCACCGGATATTTATATCTGTCATAGATACCATTATAAAAACTTTCGTCGATTTCATTTTTTCTGTTGATTAAAGCTTCATATTTTTCAAGTTCATCCAAATACTTCTTGTGCAGCATGTTCCGTCCTCCTAATGACCTCGAAGCACATTCTGCCGTTATGGTACGGGCATTTCCACGGTTCTACAATGGGGGCACCTTCTATGGCGTTGCCCTCCTTATCCACCTTCCAATACCATTCCGAGCCTTTTCTCTTATCCGTCACATATTTCTTTATGAAGTTCCATTGGTTTTCCACCGCCTGCTTATACTCCTTCCTCTCAGGATTGTGCTCATAAGCGTTCAGAAATCCTACTACGGACTCCGCCTGCACCCACCAGATACGGCTTTCATCCACCACTCCTTTTTCGCACTCGTTGGCGAGAGAACATCCGTCAAAGGCCGCCTTATATACCTGCTCAGTCAGCGCTTCCAGTATAGGGCGCATCTTTTTCTCATAAGCTTCTTCCTTAAGCACCTCAAGCCCTCTGTCTATAAGCCACGCCGTCTCGATATCGTGTCCGTAAGAGTGCAGGTCCAGAATCGAATTCATCTCCGCGTCGAAGAATACCTCCTGTCTGCGAAGCTGCGGATTATATACCTTATCCGCAAAGGTATCCAGAATCCAAAGCAGCTTTTCTTTCACTTCCCCGCTGCCGCCTATCCGGTACAGCTCTGTATACGCTTCAAATACGTGCAGAAGTGTATTCATAGTTTTTTCCGCAATGACCCCGTTCTCGGACAGCTTATCGTTATCGATCTCTTCGAAGCTTCTGTCGAAGCATTCCTTGTAGCCGAACTCATCCGTACACCGTTCTTCTATGAGACGGAAGAGGTCCATAGCCATGGAAAAGGCTTCTTTGTTCCCGCTCGCCTCATAGTAGGAGGACAAAGCATAGATAGCAAAAGCCTGATTATAAGTATGTTTTTCCGTATCCTCAGGCCTGCCGTCATAACGGGTCGACCAGTAAACTCCACCATATTTTCTGTCCAGGCAATATGTCTTCATATATTCGAAGCCATGCCTTGCATAATCCAAAAGCTCCTCCTCCTTTAACAGCAGGTAAGCGTTGGCAAAAAACCATGTGATACGGCTGTTCAGGATGCTTCCCTTTACCGCCTTTTCATCTGCCTTCAAGTTATAATCCACCAAAGAATAATAGCCGCCGTTTTCATCATCCCGCAGTTTCTTCCAGAAAGGAAGGATGACTGTGGTAAGATGCTCTTTCATTTCACTGGCTAACATAAGCTTCCCTCCTATCCCTTTACCGCACCTGCCATAAGGCCGCTGTATATCTGTTTCTGGCACAGTATGAAAACAATCAGCGCCGGAAGCAGGGAGATAATAACACCTGCACAAATCAGGTTATACTGGCTTCCCAGCGGGCCGGTGAAGGTGAACAGCGAAGTTGCCACCGTTCCCAGCCTGGTCTTATCCTGAAGATACAGCTGCGCCATATAGTATTCGTTGTACGTTCCCACTCCCTTGAGTATCATGCAGGTCACGATGGCCGGCTTTAAAAGGGGGAAAAGTATCTTTGCATAAATGGTAAAATAAGATGCTCCATCCATAATCGCCGATTCATCGAGCGAGATTGAAATATTTTCAAAAAACTGTATAAAGATATATATGGAAATAACATCAGTTCCCATCATGAGGATAATATAGCCATATAAATGATTAATGAATCCCAAAGAATTCATAATGGAATAAACGGAAACCTGCATCGCCACGCCGGGCAGCAATGTCGCAAAAAGGAACAGGTTGCGCACCAGCCCGTTTCCAGGGAACTTAAAGCGATTCAGTATGTAGGCGATCTGTGTTCCGAACAAGATAGAACCTATCAGCACCACGATAAGAACTACCGTGGAGTTAATAAAGGCCTGCCCCATATTAGCCCTTCTGAACGCCTCAATAAAATTGTCAAAATTAAGCCAGCTCTCCGGCAGGGTCATTACATTGGTGCTCTGATACTCTTCATTCGTCTTAAAAGCAGTAATCACACAGGAAACAATAGGAATCACTGCCACGAAAGAGAAAAACAGAAGCGAGAAATATTTCAAAAAAGTCCATATGAATTTTTTACATTTTAACAGTATCATTCGGTAACCCGCCCCTTTCTCCTTCTATTTCTATAGCGCTCCAGCTTCTTTTCCCTTCTTAATCCTGCAACGGTATTCTCATCCTCCGCATCCCGCATCGCATACTTGAAGAAGAGCTTTTGAAGGATCGTAGCGATAAAGATAATGACCAAAAGAACGATCGCCATCGCCGACGCAAGACCTACTTTCTGGCTGACATGAGC
>JAEWPN010000065.1 GCA_023399455.1 Bacillota bacterium | reverse complement strand
CCTTATAGAACTGAGAAGTCTTCCCATCATCCCCCGAAGAAATCTTCGCAATATGCTCCTTCAAAAAATCCGCAAACTCCGACCCAAATTCAATCTCCTCATCCGACAGCACCGGCATCCCGATCGTAGAATCCAAAATATGTAATATAACCTTCTTTATCCTTATATCCTCTTTCACTATCATCTATCGTATCTCTCCTATCTATCTTCCTCTTTCTCTATTTTCTTCGTCCCTTTTTATTTCTTCCATGTTCCCGGCGACAAAAGTATAAGAATCGGCAAAAGCTCCAGTCTTCCCACAAGCATATCAAATATAAGTACAAACTTGGATAACCCCGAAAATATCGAATAGTTTCCTGAAGGTCCTACCAAGCTAAAGCCCGCCCCCACGTTATTAAAGGTTGCCGCCACTGCCGCCATATTCGTTGTAAAATCAAATTCATTCAAAGAAAGTACCAAAAAAGATCCAAAAAAGATAAATATATAAATCATTGCATATACCTGAACTGATTTCGTCACGCTGCTCTCCACCACATGTCCATCCATATAAATCTTTTTAAACCCTCTGGGATGTATGACATAAGAAATCTCATTCTTAATAGAACGAAGCGAAATAATAAACCGTGATATCTTGAAGCCTCCGCTGGTACTTCCTGCGCAGGCACCAAGCATAGAAAGCAGAAACATGATCGTCTTGGAAAACTCCGGCCATTTATCATAATCCACAGATGAAAATCCCGTAGTGGTTATTACCGACGCCACTTGAAACAGTGCATGGTGAAAACCAAGAAATATGTTATCAAAAAAATTCTCTGTATTAAGAGTGATCATTACCGCCGACAGCAACACAATAATAAAATAATAACGGATTTCTTCACTGGCAAATGCTTCCTTGGGCTTTCTTATGAGCAGCAGATAAAACACCTGAAAATTAACGCCGCATATAAGCATAAGCGCTGTAAGCACCGCCTGAACTGCTACGGAATAGCTTCCCGCACTGGAATTAAGAAGTCCGAAGCCTCCCGTTCCCACCGAAGAAAAAGCCAGCGTAACCGCATCATAAGCAGACAGTCCGGCTAACATTAAAGAAATCGTTCCTGCAAGCGTGATGCCCATATAAATGCCATAAAGTATCATCGCCGTATTCTTTACCTTGGGCACCAGCTTTCCTACTTTAGGACCCGGACTTTCCGCTCTGAGAAGGTGCATATTATAGCTCCCGGACAAGGGCAGAACTGCCATAATCAATACCAGGACACCCATTCCTCCTATCCAGTGGGTAAAGCACCTCCAAAACTGAGCACTTCTCGATAAAACCTCCACATCCGTAAGAATGGTTGCCCCCGTAGTCGTTAAGCCCGAAACCGTTTCGAATAAAGCATCCGTATAAGAAGGAATCTCCCCGCTTAAATAAAAGGGCATCGCACCTACCAGACTCAATATAATCCAGCTTAAGGATACGGTGACAAAACCTTCCTTCGCATAAAACACTTTATTCTTCGGCTTAAACCGCCTTCCTATCAAACTGACCGCAAAGCAGGCCGCCATGACGGCCGCAAAAGAAACGGCACTTTTCTCATGGTATATTATACCCACCAGACAAGGCAGCGACAGGAACAATGCCTCAAACTCCAAAACCCTGCATAGTATGTAACGTATCATCGAATAATTCATACCAAAATATCCTTTATATCCTGCAAACCAGTTATCGTTGTGGCCAATACCACCGTATCTCCTACTCCGATCCGGCTCTGTCCGCTGGGGGTGATGATATTTCCCTTATGATTGATGCAGCACAGCAGAATATTCGGTTTCAGGTTAAGCTCCACCAAGGGAATTCCCACTACCGGACACTCCTCTCTCACTAAAAACTCCAGAATCTCCACCTTATCGTTATTCATCCGGTATAGGGTCTCAATATTGCTTCCGATAGAATTCTGCATCGCCCTTACATATTTGATAATCATCTCTGCCGTAAGATACTTGGGATAAATAACGCTTCCCAGATCCAGCTCCTCTATGATCTCATCATAGGCGATACGATGCACTCTGGTAATCAGCTTCGCTTTGGATATGCTCTTGGCGAAAAGAGAAAGCATGATATTTTCCTCATCGAAATTAGTAAGTGCAACAAAGGCCTCCGCCTGAGGGAGTCCCTCCTCCATTAATAAGTTCCTGTCGGTGCCGTCGCCTAAAATCAGCGTTGCCTGCGGCAGAAGCTCACTCAGCTCGCCACATCTTTTCTTGTCCTTTTCCACGATCTTAACATCGATACCGATGGAAAGGAGCTGGTTCGCCAAGTAGTATGCCGTTTCCCCTCCCCCCACGATGAATGCGTCCTTGGCCCGCGTGGTAGGAACTTTTAACTTTTTGAAAAAAAGAACCGTATTTTTCACCGAGCCCACTACTGAGATTTCGTCCTTCGCCCGAAGAATGAAATCTCCGGCAGGGATAAACACTTCATCGCCTCTTTCCACCACGCATATCAGTACCCCGCATTTCATCTGTGCGGATATACTTTTTAAGGACTGGTCGCATAGCGACGAGCCCTCTTCTATTTTATATTTTACCAGCTCGATTCTTCCTTTTGCAAAGGTATCTATCTTGATGGCAGAGGGGAACTTAAGCACCCTCGCTATTTCAAGCGCTGCCGCATCCTCCGGATTGATAACCATGGACAGCCCTAATTCTTCTTTGATAAAATTTATTTCCCTGCTGTAAACAGGGTTTCGAACCCTCGCTATGGTATGACAGTCACCTGCCTTCTTCGCAATCAGGCAACACAACAAATTGAGTTCGTCGGACCCTGTGACTGCAATGAGCAGATCCGCCTCATCAATTCCGGCATTTTTCTGTATGGAGTAACTGGCTCCGTTGCCTACGATCCCCATAACGTCGAAATTGTTATTTACATTATGTACCACATCGCTCTTCATATCGATGACCGTAATATTATGTCCTTCCCTACTGAGCTGTTCCGCTAATGTGGCTCCCACATTGCCGCATCCTACAACAATGATCTGCATGATATCCTCCTGCTACTGCATAATTCCTTCGAATTTTTTCCAAATTTCCTCATACTGTTCTTTTATTTTCAAATAGAGACCTATGGTCTCATCCTTTTGCTCTTCGAAATTCATAATGATCTTATCATAATTTTTTATAAGACAATCCACTACCGGCTTGCTGATTTTATAGTTATCTGCATCCTCACTCAATATTTTCTTGATAACGGCGCTCTCAAAGGAATCCTTATAGCTTCTTTGCCCGTATAAAGCGCTGAGCATATCGGCAACCGCAACTATTTTCTGGGGCAGGGTCAGATCCCTTTCGATTAATCCCTTGTGATACCCTGAGCCATCCAGCTTTTCATGATGTCTCGCCGCTATTTCCAATACATCCGGCTCTACCAGCCCTGAAAGGATCATCTCCGTAATCCTGACGTGTGCCTTCATAATGCGCATATCTTCATCCGAAAGCTTTCCGGGAGACTCCAGAATGTCAAGTGGTATGGCTATCTTGCCCAAATCATGCAGCAGTGCTCCATAATACATCTGTTTGAGTTCCATCGTCCCAACGCCCATCAGCTTTCCCAACTGTCCCGCGAAATTTACTGTTGCCATCGTATGCAGCACGGTGTATTCGCTTCTAAAATCGATGGTATATACAAGCATTTCCAACAAACTCTTTTTATATCGCTCCGACCTTATATAACGGGACAACAGTGCATTAAGCTCTTCAAGATATTCTCCGCTGACCAGCTTGGAAGTAATCGAAAACTTCTTTTCCGCCTCGAGAAATATGTCCAGAGCCTTCCCCGAAAACTTAATATCCCGGTACCTAGTAAAATAATCCGCTTCCATCTCCATCTTTTCCCGGCGCATAAAGCTGTCCATCTTATCCGCCAGCGCCAGACACGCCGTCACACGCTCGTATTTCATCTTTATCAGCCCATAGCGCTCGTAGTCCAAATGATGATAAAGCACGATCTCCGCGCGGTCCTCCATGGGAGAAAGATATTTCAAAAAAAGAAAACCATATATGGAATGGGACCATGTATTTTTCAGTTCAAAATCCGCCACATTATCCAGACCATCCACTCTATACAGCCCTATATCGTGCAGCATCCCAAGCATAGTATATTCAAGCATCTCCTGCTCGGTATATTCTTGCCCATATTCAAGCATTTTATATAAGATATAGCCTACGATTTCACCATGAGTAATAATATTGGTATTTAAAATGCCCAAGGTCTTCCGAATAATCGTAATTACATTCTGGCTGTTTATTATACCCATTTATTTATCACCTGTTGTTTCTCCAACAATAACTTTTATCTGCTGAATTCTGCAAATGCCTATTCCTGTAAAACACTTACAGTCATATTCCTTCCTGCTTTATCTTATCACTATCTTACCATAATATCAAAATGGAACATATATTACAAGCCACTCTTATATATTAGAATTAAGTATAGAAACAAGGTATCCCTGCGTGAAAATCATATCTACCCTTAACAATTTTTTATGGAGCTATCCCCTTTTGTTCCTTTTAATGGGAACACATTTATTCTTCACACTGAAGCTTCGCATCCCTCAGCGGCACATAGGAAAAGCGCTCCGCCTTTCCATCTCAACTGAAACCAGAGACGATTCCAAACCCTCTCACAACCTTTCCGCCTTCGGCGCTCTCGCCACTACCCTTGCCGCCACACTAGGCACCGGCAACATCATCGGTGTCTCCACCGCGGTAGCCTTAGGCGGTCCCGGAGCTATTTTCTGGTGCTGGCTGACGGGTATCCTGGGCATGGCTACCTCCTATGCCGAATGCTATCTGAGCATGCTCTTTCGGGAAAAAGATTTGCATCAAATCTATATCGGCGGCCCGATGTATGTCCTAAAAAATGGTTTACATAATAAATATTTAGCAAAATTTTACGCAATATGTACAATATTTGCGGCATTTGGAGTCGGATGCACGACACAAGCCAACTCTCTGACCCAGACTACCTCCTCCACATGGGGGCTTTCACCTCATATTGTAGGAATTGCTGCCGCTTTCGTCGTAGGACTGGTCATTCTGGGCGGTATTCGTTCCATCGGAAGCATATGTATGAAGCTTGTTCCTGCTCTCGGTTTTCTTTATATCGGAAGCTGCTTCGTCTTGCTGTTCATAAATAGAGATGCTCTATGGGATGCTGTCCTCGTAATCCTGGAGCACGCCTTCATGCCAAATGCTGTTTTGGGCGGCGTCGCGGGGTATTCCTTAAAGCATGCCGCCAGATACGGGATCGCAAGAGGGCTGTTTACCAACGAAGCCGGTATCGGAACCGCTGCTATTGCTGCCGCTTCCTCCGCCTCGGAAAGTCCTTCCAGACAAGCGTATGTGTCTATGACCGCTGTCTTCTGGGACACCGTAGTCATGTGCATGCTCACCGGCCTCGTCATAATCGCTAATATGCTAAAACACCCGGAATCCCTTATTGGCGTAAACGAAGCAGGGCTTGCCGACGCCGCATTCTCCTATCTTCCGGTAGGCGGAAATACCTTTTTATCCCTGTCTCTCGCCGCTTTTGCCGTAACTACCTTAATCGGATGGTCATATTTCGGGGAAAAAGCGATGGAATTTCTTTGGGGTACAAAAAGTATTTCCTTATACAAGCTCCTCTATATCGTTATGATTTACATAGGCGCAGTCATACCGTTAAACGTCGTATGGGAATGCACTGACCTTATCAATGCTATGATGGTGCTTCCCAACGTGCTGGCTCTGTTTCTTCTAAAGGACCGCATATCATCATAAGAGCTTTTCTATAAGATAAAAAAAATGCGTTGCGCCGCAGTCTTCACAACCCGGCAAACGCATTTTTATTAAGCTTTTCCTGCTTCCACACATTCAAAGGCTACCGATATTCTCGTTCCCTTTCCTACTTCGCTTTCCAATTTCATTTCCGCTTCGTTTTTTGCAACGATATGCTTTACGATGGCAAGCCCCAGTCCCGTGCCTCCGGTCGACTTGGAACGGCTCTTATCCACCCGGTAGAAGCGCTCGAAAATCCTTTCCTGATGCTCCTTAGGTATTCCGATTCCAGTATCATCAACCGTAAGGACAGCTTTCCCGTCTATCGGCTCTACCGTAACCATAACTCTTCCGCCCTTATTGTTGTAACGGATAGCGTTGTCGCATAAGTTATATACCAGCTCCTCAAGCATCTGCTTCTCCGAGCGGACCATACAGGGGATACCTCTAAACAGCAGGATTACCTCATGGTTCTCCGCGTTGATCTGCAGCATATTGACACAGGTTCTCGCGATTTCAGTCAGGTTCAGCACCTCGAAGGGTTCTTCTCTGTCCACCACATCCAACTCGGACAACCGTATCACATCATTGATCAGCGTCAGAAGCCGATCGGAATTGCGATGAATCTCTCTGGCAAATCTCTCTACATCATGATCCGATGCCATGCCGCTTTCTATCAGCTCCGAATACCCCAGAATGGAAGTGAGCGGTGTCTTCAGCTCATGGGAAACATTCGCGGTAAACTCCTGCCTCATTCCGGCATTTTTTAATATATTCTCGTGCTGCTCTTTTATCGTAGCAACAAAAGGAGCAAGCTCTTCATAGGTCTCCAGTGCCTCCAGATTATCCACGTTATTAGCAACCTTTTCTATCGGTTCGATCAATATTTTCGTAAGCACATGAGCGACTGCCGTACAAAGGAGGATAATGAGCACTATTATTGCGATAATGGCAGGCAGCGCTCCGGCAAAAATACTCCATATACTGTCCGCTTCCTTCGCCACGCGGATTACGTTTCCATCCTCTATCCGAATAGCATAATAAAAGGTGCTCTTTCCCATGGTTGAGGATTTTCTCACGGCCTGTCCCTCACCCTCGGCTAAGGTCTGGATGATTTCCGGACGATTCGCATGGTTATCCATTTTTTCCGCATCTGCATCGCTTTCGTATAGCACATCGCCATTATCGTCCACTACGGTAATCCTCACCTTATCCTTCTTAGAATCATACTTCTTCTCTATAAGGTCCGATAAGGCGTCGGTATCCTCCAAAAGGTGGGCATAAGTCTCCAGATCCTCCATGATCTGCTTTCTGAATAAATCATAACAGATGGCGGCCACCAGAATCATTGTGGAAAAAACAGCAATGAGAGCTATAAACATCAGTTGAAAATTTATTTTTTTCTTCATAATCCATACCTGCAAGCATTTAATGATCTTACGTCGTAAACATGTAGCCTACGTTGCGAACCGTCTTTATCATGCTTCCGGCTTCCTTCAATTTCTGCCGCAGCGTCTTGATGTGCATATCCAGCGTTCTGGATTCGCCTTCAAAATCCGTTCCCCATATTTTTTCCAGAATCATATCTCTGGGCGTGACGATACCTGCATTATTCATCAAAAGCTTTAACAGCTCATACTCTTTATAGGTCAGCTCGCAGGGATTGCCGTCGCTGGTTACCATGTGCTTCTCTTCATCCAGACAGACTTTCCCGATGTACAGAATCTTCTCCTCGTTCTTATTGCTTCTCCTAAGCAGCGCCTTTACTCTGGATATGAGCTCCATTACGCCAAAGGGCTTCGCCATATAATCATCCGCACCGATATCGAGCCCTTTTACCTTGTCTATCTCCGAAGTTTTTGCCGTTACGAGAATGATGGGAATGTCCTTCGTCTCTATACCCGCACGCAACTTCCTTACGATATCCAGACCATCTTCATCGGGCAGCATAATATCGAGCAAAATAATATCCGGCTTTTTTTCTTCCATTTCCTGATAAAATTCTTTCGCACATTCGAAATCTTTGATCTCATATCCCGTATTTCTCAACGCAAATACTTCGATTTCTCTTATGTTTTTATCATCTTCCACCACATAAATAAGCGCCATCTCAATCACCTGCTCCATCTGTTTCATTATTACAATCATTTTACAATACCGGCGTAAAATTAAAAACCCCTTTATGTAAAATCCATGTAAAATTTAATCCCAAAAGGGAAATAATCCTTATAAAAGCCTCATATCCCCTATTTCTCCTGTTTCCTGAAATAGTTCCCACTCGGCGATATTAACCGCATGGTCGCCGATTTTTTCCAAATATTTGGCTATCATAAGTATATCGATACATTCGTCGGCTGTTTTCGTTTCTTTTTTCAAATATTCGATCAAATCCTGTTTTACCTTATTAAAAAGGTCATCTACGATATCATCACTCTCAATGACATCCTTGGCAGCGTCTCCGTTTCTGCTCACAAAAGCCTCTATCGCCGCCCGGATCATTTCCTTCGCCGATTTTACCATAGGCTCCAAATGTCCCGAATAGGAAGAAAGAGGATTCATATTCAGCCGAAGCAGCAGCTCCGCGATATCGGAGACATGATCTCCTACTCTTTCAATATCCGTAACCACCTTAAGGCTGGCCGTAATCGTCCTAAGATCTCTCGCCACCGGCTGCTGCTTCGCAATGAGAGACAGGCATCTGGATTCAATATTCCTTTCCATCTCGTTTACCACACGATCGCTTTTTAAAATTCTGTATATTTCTTCCTCATTCCTGCACTCCAGCGCAAGAAACAGCTCCGCATAGGTTTCCTCTACCCGAAGGCCCATGGCCGTTACATTATCCTTTAATTCCTTTAACTCATGCTCAAATACTGTTCTAGGTGACATATCGCTATCCTCTCTTTTCTTTTCACTTCTTTATCATCAACCGAATCTTCCGGTAATATAATCCTCCGTCCTCTTATCCGAGGGTCTGGAAAAAATATTATCCGTTGTATCGAATTCCACCACTTCTCCTACAAGAAAAAATGCGGTATAATCCGATACTCTGGCTGCCTGCTGCATATTATGAGTAACTACTACCACCGTATATTTTTTCTTGAGCTCCTCCATCAGTTCTTCCACCTTCAGCGTGGAAATAGGGTCCAGCGCAGAAGTCGGCTCATCCATAAGAAGAATCTCCGGCTCTACGGCCAATGCCCTCGCAATACACAGCCTCTGCTGCTGTCCGCCGGACAAGCCCAGCGCTGATTTCTTCAGGCGATCCTTCACTTCATCAAAAATTGCAGCTCCGCGCAAACTATTTTCCACAATTTCATCTAATTTGGCTTTATTCTTAATGCCATGTACTCTCGGCCCGTAAGCGATGTTATCATAAATACTCATTGGAAACGGATTAGGCTGCTGGAATACCATGCCGATTTTTTTACGAAGCAGCGTTGTATCCACCTTCGGATCATAGATATTCTCTCCGTCCAGAGTCACTGTCCCTTCAATGCGCACGTTATCTATCAAATCATTCATTCTGTTCAGGCTCTTTAAAAATGTGGATTTACCGCAGCCCGACGGACCGATAAAAGCGGTAACCGCATTCGCTTTGATATCCATATCTACGTCCTTCAGAGCATGGTTATCACTGTAATATAAATTCAGCTTCCTCGTACTGATTTTGCTGTTTTCCATACTTTTCTCCATAATTTCTTCCTTTTATCCTTTCAAAATCTTATCTTACGCTCATCGAACGGTATTTACATCGAATCTCTTCGCCAGATATTTGGTCAGGAAATTAATGCCTAACACAATAATCAAAAGCACTGCCGCAATGCCGAACGCCACATCGTATTGGGCTTTGGACATGCTTAAATACAACTGGATCGTAAGGGTACCTCCCGACTGCATGATCTTATCTATCAGTCCCATACCCGCCTTCGGCAGCAAGTACCCGCTTCCCGCCGTAAAAAGCAATGCCGCAGATTCTCCTACGATTCTGCCGATTGCCAAAATGATACCGGTAATAATTCCCGGCATTGCGGATGGCAATAAAATCGTTCTTATCATGTACCATTTGGCTGCGCCCATAGCAAGCGCGCCGCTTCGGTAGCTGTCAGGCACCGTCTTTAACGCTTCCTGCGTATTTCTTGTTATCAAAGGCAATATCATCAGTGTAAGCGTAAGTGCTCCCGTTAAAACGGAATACCCCAGTCCTAACGCATTCCCAAAAAATACCATACCGAACAGACCGAATATAATGGAAGGGATTCCTGAAAGGGTTTCTGTTGTAAATTCTATGGCTCTAACAAGACGTCCCGGCTTAGCATATTCGTTCAGATAGATTGCGGAACCGATTCCAAGCGGCGTTGCAATAAGCAGGGTAATCACGATAATGTATAAAGTATTTACGATATTTCCCGCTATGCCCACCGTTCCTTTCAGGCTGCTGGTCACAGATGTCAAAAAGCTCCAATTGACCGTCCTTATCCCTTTAAAAAACACATAGCCGATGATTCCTATTAAAAGCAGAACAGAAAAAAATGCGGAAATATAAATTAGTATGCGCAGAACTGTATCTGAAATTCTCTTTCTTTTTATCGTAAGGCTATTCATTATTTTTCTCTCCCTTTTTCAAGATTCTCGTCAGGGTTACGTTAATCAGCATAATGAATACGAACAGTACCAGGCCTATCGTAAACAATACTTGTCTGTGTACATCTGCCGCATATCCCATCTCGCTTACGATTGCCGTAGTAAGAAAACGTACGGAGTTGAACGGAAGGGGTATATTTACCGAGCTTCCCGATACGAGACTTATCGCCATCGCTTCACCGATTGCCCGGCCTACGCCGAGCACTATAGCTGTAATAATTCCTGATTTTGCTGCGGGCAATATTACCTTGAATATCGTCTGTATTTGAGATGCCCCTACCGCAAGCGATGCTGCTTTCAGATAGTCCGGCACCGATTTAATTGCCGATTCGCTTATGTTAATGACGGTAGGAAGAATCATAATCGCTAAAACTATCACTGCCGATACCAGATTAGCGCCACCGGTAAACTGGTGCGTATCCGAACCTTGAAATAGCTTCAGCTCTAATTTATACATGAGAGGATTCAAAATCATCAGGCCCAAAAGTCCATATATTACCGAAGGAATACCTGCCAGCAGCTCCACTGCAGGCTTTACCGTCGCCGCTAACTTCTTAGGCGCGATTTCTGCCAAAAAAATAGCCGTAAAAACACCGATAGGAACTCCGATTAAAACTGCCAGAGCCGTACCCACTATGGAAGTAAGGATAATATAAAAAATGCCGAATGACGCTTCTGCGGCCGTTGGCTTCCATACTGTTCCGAATAAAATATCCGTAAGTCCCACCTTAAACAGCGCAGGAGTTCCGTTGAAAATCATATAAGCAGTAATGGACACCACGGCCAATACTGCCACAAAAGCGCAAATAGTAAATATAATTTGCGCTGTTTTTTCCACCTTAGATTTGTTTGCATTGTTTCCAATAATTG
>JAEWPN010000020.1 GCA_023399455.1 Bacillota bacterium | reverse complement strand
ATTTTCACAATAGATACAATAAAGTTTGATATTTTATATTTAACAAAAAAATTATGGTTTTTTTATACATATTCTCTTTTCAATTTGACAAAATAGTATTAATATGTTTCTATAACCTCGAAATTGAAAGGAGTACTTATATGGCAAAAAAATTCGGTAAATTTTTGATGTTTACTGCTGTCGCAGGAGCTGCCGCAGCCGGTGTTTATTATTATTTACAGAATAAGAATTCTTCTTATTCCGACGATTTGGATGATGATGATTTCGATGACTTTAGCGACGACCTTGACAGCGATACAGAAAAAGAGGACAGCAAGCGCAATTATGTTGACCTTCATTTGGAAAAAGCGGAAAATGCAGCCTCCGATGCCGTAAACCATTTGAGTGACGCCGCTGCCACTGCTGCTGATACCGCTAAGACGGTCGTAAAGGATACTGTGAAGGACGCGGTTGAAACTGCCGAGTCCAAGGTAGAAGAATTTTTTGACGACGACAGTGAAAATTCCATATAATTAAAACAAAAATAACGACTGCGCCCATGAAAATATTTAGAAGTTCTTTCTCCGGATATATGTTTTCTGCTATGTTTGGCGGGGATGGACTGAGAATCAGAACTTCTTATATATTGGAATCCGGCGCAGGAGTCTTTTTGTTTTGGACATATTGTCTAGGGCTGTTCGTAAAAAGGACCTTTTGACACCCTAATCCTATTACACAAAAAAGTCTCGTATCACATCCAGACTTTTTTTAATGACTCAAGCCCTTCTCTAATCTGCGTCTTGCTTAGGGCAGCATATCCCAAGATCACCATATCCTCTTTTCCTTTCGGCACATCCTGGCCTATATAAGCCTCTGAAAGCCCATATGCTCTCACGCCCTCTGCCGCTGCCAACTTTAACAGCTCCATTTCCCCCCGTCCGGACTTATCGCTAAGGAGAATATGAAGCCCTGCTCCCTCTCCGGATAGTTGGAAGCGTTCCTCCATATCCTTGCATTCACTAAGAAGCAAATCGTGCTTTTCCCTGTATATTTTCCTCATCTTGTTCAAATGGCGCTCGAAATGCCCTTTTTCAATAAATTCACTCAATATCCGCTGGTCGATTCTGGACACCGTGGTGGAATAAAAAGAACACTTTTTCTCATATCTCTCCAGCAGGGGCAGCGGGAGAACCATGTAGCTGATACGAATGGCAGGTGCGATAGCCTTAGAAAACGTTCCGATGTAAATCACCTTTCCAGCCCAATCAGAAGCCTGAAGAGACGGTACCGGTTTGCCCTTGAATCGAAATTCACTGTCGTAATCGTCCTCAATCAGATATCGTTCCTCTTTCTCCTCCGCCCACTTAAGCAGCTCCATACGTCGCCCGATGGGCATGACGATTCCCGTAGGATACTGATGGGAGGGCATTACATAAGCCACCTGCGCATCGCTTTCCCTAAGCCTCTCCACGCTCATTCCTCCACCGTCCAGCTCTACAGGGCTGATTTGGTACGCAAAGGAATCGAAGATGCGGTACGCTCTCTTATAAGTGGGATTCTCCATGGCGATCTTCACATGCCGCCCTAATATCTTCTCCAAAAGCATGAGCAGGTAATCATTGCCCGCACCCACAATAATCTGCTCCGGCATGCAGTTCACTCCTCTGGAGGAATGCAGATAGCGGCTGATGATTTCTCTCAGCTTCCAATCACCCTTAGAGGAGCCGGAAGCGAACATCTCACTGTTGGCATCTACAAGAATATTTTTCGTTATTTTCTTCCAGGTGGCGAATGGAAAAGCCGTCATGTCGATAGCATTAGGCGAGAAATCAAATAAATAGTGCATTTTCTTCTCATCCTGTTCGAATCTCGCCTTAGGCAGCTCTCCCGGCCTCCTTCCGCTTTCTCCTTCCAGAAAAAATATCTCGTCCATCCCGCATACGAAATAGCCTTTGTAAGGTTTGGACTCTATATATCCCTCGGACAGAAGCTGTCCGTAGGCAATTTCCACCGTACCTCGCGATACTGCGAGAAATTCCGCCAAAGAACGCGTAGAGGGAAGCTTTTCATCTTTGAGAAGCTTCCCTTTTCTTATCTCTTGCCTGATATGTTCATAGATTTGCTCATATAAATGTGTTTCGCCGTCCTGACGAAGTTCAATGGTCAAATCGTTCATCGTTTCCTGTCTTTCTTACTACTTTCCTGCATTTTTCAGCTTGATCTGCTTTACAATCTGATCTTTCAGGGTACGTGCCTTCTCCTTCATTCGAGGGTTCGTAGTAGGAGACGCGATAATCTGAGAAATCAGCTTCGACGCTACATCGAACTGCTCAAATCTAATAGCGATTACTGAAATCAGGTAGTCTACCGTAGGCTCATCCATACCGCACATCGGGAAGCTTTCCGTCTGTCTTGCTGCCAGAAAACCATCCAACGCATTTCTCAAGAATTCAGCCTCTTCTGTGTCTGCTTTCTTCCTCTCCGTAACATAATTCGGAGACCCCTTATCCAAACATTCTCCCTTTCCGCGCAGAAGCCATGCCGTTTTCAGGCAGATATACGCCTTTTCACTGGGCTTAGCAACCTTTACGATTGCATTAGCCAGCGTCAGCTTGTAGCGCTCTAACGCTTCATCATAGGTATAGATCTCCTTATATTCCGTAATCGGCTTAAACTTGCTGGAAATCGCCTCCTTAATTCTCTTAGCCTGCGGTGATGTGATAAATTTAAAATATCTGCTGAGCGCCGCATAGCCGCAACTGGGGCACATGATAATATCATATTTGAGCAAATCCACATGCTCATATTTTGGACGCAGGTCCATATCCGTTCCTATTAATTTAGCCTTACCTATTTTAACGGTCCTCGTCTTAAACTCCTTGTCACAAATAGGACAGGTAAAGGTCTTATCAAATAAAAAGTCCTGTTCCTGAACGACCTGCGGGGCATCCGCCTTCGCTTCTTCCTCCTGCTTCGGCTTCTCATACAGATCCATATTCTCCAAGCCGCTCAGACCAAATTGTTCCAATCCCGATAATAATCCAGACATACTCAACCTCCGATATCCATTTTTTCCTTTAGTTTTTAGGCAATACATAAGAACTTTTTAAGGATACAATTCTATTAAATACAAGACCGTCCGGCTTTGAATCCTTATGGTCCACACAAAAATACCCCTGACGCACAAACTGAAAACTTTCTAATTGCCTCGCCGCCGCTAATGCCGGCTCCAAATAGCATTCCTTCAATATGGTGAGGGAGTTAGGATTCAGATTGAGACTGCCGTCTTCATTATAAACGCCCTTTTCTTCATCTATAATGTTCTCATATAATCTAACCTCGGCCTTTACCGCCTGCTTTGCCGGTACCCAGTGAATGGTCCCCTTTACCTTTCTTCCGGTAAAGCCCAAGCCGCTTCTCGTCTCGGGATCGTAGGTACAGTGAACCTCTGTCACCTTGCCGCTTTCGTCCTTGACAAAGCTGGTACAGGTAACGAAGTAAGCGTTCATCAGACGTACCTCGTTGCCGGGATACAGACGGAAATATTTCTTCGGCGGTTCCTCCATAAAGTCCTCACGGTCAATATAGAGCTCTCTGCCGAAAGGAACTTCTCTCGTTCCCAGTTCTTCATTTTCCAAATTATTCGGAACGGTCATCATCTCTGTCTGACCCTCCGGATAATTATCGATAATCAGTTTCACGGGGTCCAGCACCGCCATCATCCTCGGCCGTTTAAGCTTTAAATCTTCTCTGATGCAATATTCCAGCATCGCGTAATCAGCAGAAGAATTGCTCTTGGAAACGCCGCACAGGTCAACAAACATCTTAATGGACTCCGGCGTGAAACCTCTCCTCTTTAAAGCTGCGATGGATACAAGCCTCGGGTCGTCCCAGCCGTCCACAATGCCGTCCTCCACCATCTTCTTGATATATCTCTTTCCCGTTACCACATTGGTCAGATACATCTTCGCGAATTCAATCTGCTTGGGAGGGTTAGGATATTCCAGTTCTCTCACCACCCAGTCATAAAGAGGTCTGTGGTCCTCGAACTCCAGCGTACAGATGGAATGAGTAATGCCTTCGATAGCGTCCTCGATGGGATGAGCGAAGTCATACATCGGATAGATGCACCATCTGTCTCCCGTATTGTGATGTGTCATGTGTGCCACCCTGTAAATGATCGGGTCCCGCATATTGATGTTAGGCGACTTCATATCGATTTTCGCGCGCAACACCTTTTCTCCGTCCTTGTAAAGGCCGTTTTTCATATTTTCAAACAGCTCCAGAT
>JAEWPN010000257.1 GCA_023399455.1 Bacillota bacterium | reverse complement strand
CTCGGATAATTCTTCATTCAAATTCCAAAATACAATATGATGTACCATTTTGTCGTCTCAGCCTCCGTTTACTTTTGGTTTTTATTTCCTAACACTACTATGCAATTATACCACAGTAATAATGAATGGTAAGCAATAATTTTTTTAATAGTTTATTAAGAATTACATAAGACTTTATCTATTATGAATAATATATGCTTTACAGAAAACATTTTAGCCGGTACATAATATAGATAATCCGATGTACAAAATATAGATAAAATAGTTGACAGCTTCTACCCCTTATGTTAACATCAACTTGGTCGAAAAAAAATATAGATTAGAATCCGGTTGGCAGTTAAACAGACTGTTCAAGATATCAAGCTTGTTGAGTGGAGAGCTTTGCAAAGCTCCCCACCTTTTTTACTTTATAATGTCAAGGAGGTGAATTTATGTCTTTTATTCAAAGTGTATTGACTGCATTATTCTGCATGGTGCTCGTATTTTCTGTACTTTTTATATTATGGGGATTGATATCGCTGTTTTCCCATATAATCGGAAAAATCCAAAATCCCACCCATAATGTAAATGTTCCTGAAAGGTGAATCCTGCTTCACCTTACATATAACACCAATACGGATATCAATTTAGGAGGAAATTATGTTTGTAGATTCACTTATTAATTTATGGAACGATTCAGGTTTTATGTCACTCACCTGGCAGTCGATTATTATGATTCTTGTATCATTCATACTGATTTATCTTGCCATTGCTAAAAAGTTTGAGCCGCTTCTGCTGCTCCCAATCGCATTTGGTATGCTGTTAGCCAATCTGCCTTTGACCGGCCTTATGAGTGATGGCTCTGTCACCGGGGAAACTGCGGGACTTCTTTATTACTTATATCAGGGAGTTAAAATGGGAATATATCCTTCCCTAATTTTTCTTGGGATAGGAGCAATGACGGATTTCGGGCCGTTGATTGCAAGACCGAGCAGTATGCTTATCGGAGCAGGTGCGCAGTTTGGCATTGCGATTGCTTTCGTAGTCGCAGGTCTTTTAGGATTTACTCCCGCAGAAGCGGCATCTATCGGCATTATCGGAGGCGCGGACGGCCCTACAGCAATTTATCTTACGACGAGATTAGCGCCTCATCTCTTGGCCCCCATTGCGGTTGCCGCCTATTCTTACATGGCACTGATCCCTATAATCCAACCCCCTCTTATGAGACTTCTTACCACAGAAAAAGAACGTGTTATCAAGATGGATCAGCTTAGAAAAGTATCCAAGCTGGAAAAAGTATGTTTTCCCATTTTAGTATCAGTTCTTTGCATTCTGTTGTTACCCTCTGTTGCCCCGCTAATCGGCATGCTCATGCTTGGAAATCTTTTCAAAGAATCCGGTGTAGTAGATAGGCTTTCCGATACGGCTCAGAATGCATTGATCAATATAGTAACCATTTTTCTCGGTCTTACCGTAGGCGCAACTGCCACAGGCAGTGAATTTTTAAAACCTGGAACCTTGGGAATTATCGCACTTGGTCTGGTTGCCTTTGCTTTCAGTACGATAGGCGGACTCTTAATCGGCAAACTTATGTGCTTTCTGACAAAGGGAAAAATCAATCCTTTAATTGGATCGGCAGGTGTTTCAGCAGTTCCAATGGCTGCACGAATTTCTCAGCTGGAAGGCCAAAAAGCCAATCCCAGCAATTTCCTTCTAATGCACGCCATTGGTCCAAATGTTTCCGGTGTAATTGGGTCGGCAGTGGCTGCTGGTATTTTACTTTCTCTGTTCGGCTGATTCTTGAATATTAAACCAGCCAGATATATTGAATAAAAGTAAATGATTTATATAAAAATCCCCGGACAACGATTTTCACGGTCCGGGGATCTTTCATGCTTTATTTTGCCTAATCAATCTTACACACAACTATTTATTTCTTAAATATTCATCGATTCCTTTGGCTGCTGCCTTACCCGCTCCCATCGCCAGAATAACGGTTGCTGCCCCTGTTACGGCATCACCGCCTGCGTACACGCCTTCCTTTGTAGTCTTGCCGGAATTCTCATCCGCAACAATACATTTCCACTTATTTGTCTCCAAACCTTCTGTAGTGGAGGAAATAAGCGGATTGGGAGAAGTTCCAAGAGACATGATTACCGTGTCAACCTCAATGATAAATTCGGAATCAGGTTTCACCACCGGCCTTCTTCTGCCGGACTCATCGGGCTCACCCAACTCCATCTTTACACATTTGATACCGTTTACCCAACCCTTTTCATTGGTAAGGATTTCTACGGGATTGGTCAGAAGGTCGAAAATGATTCCTTCCTCCTTCGCGTGATGCACTTCCTCCACTCTGGCAGGAAGCTCCTCCTCGCTTCTTCTGTATACTACATGTACATCGGCACCCAGTCTGAGTGCCGTTCTGGCTGCGTCCATGGCTACGTTTCCGCCGCCTACTACTGCCACCTTATTCCCCTTCATAATCGGTGTAGTAGAGTCCTCCTGAAACGCTTTCATCAAATTGCTTCTCGTCAGATATTCATTGGCGGAGAATACGCCGTTGGCTTGCTCGCCCGGAATTCCCATGAACTTGGGAAGCCCCGCGCCGGAACCGATAAATACTGCGTCAAATCCCTCTTCATCCATAAGCTCATCAATGGTAACAGCTTTTCCTACCACCACGTTGGTCTCTATTTTTACGCCGAGAGATTTTACGTTCTCGATTTCCTTCGCCACAACCTTTTCCTTAGGCAGACGGAATTCAGGAATGCCGTATACGAGCACGCCGCCCGGTTCGTGCAGCGCCTCGAAGATGGTGACATCATACCCTAACTTCGCCAAATCTCCTGCGCAGGTAAGTCCTGCCGGGCCGGAACCGATGACCGCTACCTTTTTACCGTTCTTCTCCTTAGCAGCTTCCGGTTTCACTCCTTTTTCACAAGCCCAGTCCGCAACAAAACGCTCCAATTTGCCAATAGATACGGGCTCACCCTTGATTCCTCTGATACATACGCCTTCACACTGACTCTCCTGCGGGCATACGCGACCGCATACCGCCGGAAGGGAAGACGACTCATTGATGATGTGGTATGCTGCCTCCACATCCCCATCCTTAACTTTCTCTATAAAAGCGGGAATATTAATCGATACGGGACATCCTACGATACATCTCGCATTCTTGCAGTTAATACATCTTAGCGCTTCTTCTCTCGCTTCTTCTTCATTATATCCAAAGCACACTTCCTCAAAGTTGGTCGCGCGCACCTTTGCATCCTGTTCGCGTACAGGAACCTTCTTCAATACGTCCATAATATCCTCCGTTCCATTTCTCTATTCGCAATCCTACTTACGTACCTGCTGCTAATTGTTGTCGGTGCAGTTACCGCATCCGCCATGATGAGTGGCGCCCTCCTGCTCCTTCAGCAGAGCTCTGCCCTCAATCGTCTGATATAGCTGCTGACGCTTCATCGCCTGATCGAAGTCTACCTTGTGTCCGTCGAATTCCGGTCCGTCCACGCAGGCGAACTTCACTTCTCCGCCTACTGTCACACGGCATGCGCCGCACATTCCGGTACCGTCCACCATAATAGGGTTCAAGCTCACAACCGTAGGAATGCCTAATTCCTCCGTCATCTTGCATACGAACTTCATCATAATCATCGGTCCGATCGCAATACATACGTCGTAATGCTTTCCTTCCTCTACCAGATCTTTGATCGTCTGCGTAACCATGCCGCTTCTTCCGTAAGACCCGTCATCCGTCGTTATATAGAGATTTCCGGCAACCGCTTCCATCTCTTTTTCCAAAATAATAATATCTTTCGTCTTCGCACCCACTATGACATCCGCATTCACTCCACGTTTCTGCAGCCATTTCACCTGAGGATAAACCGGTGCCGTTCCCACGCCTCCGGCAACGAACAATATACTCTTTTCCTTCAGTTCCTCAACCGGCTCATCTACGAGCTCGGAAGGACATCCTAACGGTCCCACAAAATCATGGAGACTGTCTCCTGCTTTCAATTCTCCCATTTTCTTAGTGCCTGCTCCCACAGTCTGGAAAACAATGGTGACCGACCCTCTTTCTCTGTTGTAATCGCAAATTGTAAGCGGTATTCTTTCCCCTTCTGCATCCATTCTGACAATAACAAATTGTCCCGGCTGACATCTTTTCGCAACACGTCTCGCCTCAACTTCCATGAGATAAATATTGGTAGTCAGCTCTCTTGCTTCTAAAATCTTGTACATCTTATCCCTCCTGTATAGCACTTTACTGTATGAAAGCTATCTTAATAATGATACTGGAAAAACTCACAAAGTGCAATGCTTTTATTCCAAAGGTATTAGTATAATTTTCCCAGCGTCATCATAGGTAATACGGAAAACACTTCCGTCCTTAATATTCACTCCATAGATTCTGTCAGTCTTCGTCTGCATTCCCGGAGCATCTTCGTAATACTCATAAACAACATAATAATCTCCGCCGTCAATTCTCGATACCGCGCCGAACTTGTAAGCGTTATGTCCGCTCATTCCGCGCAGACTTCCCTGTTCATCCAAAAGCACGTCCGCACGCATCAGAGCGTGCACTACATTCATAATAGCGATATCCGTAGATATTTCCGTATTCAACGTCAGCTTATATGTACGCATGATGACATCACTTGCCACGCCCTCCGGGCTTAAAGCAATGAACTTATACACTGATTTGCCAAGAGGCATGGGAATCGCCGATGTATACAACAGACTGTCCTCGGTAGGATCCGTGCTGTCCGTAGTATAATAGATGCGGCAGTCCTCCGCCGCGCTCACCTCGATCATATTAGGCTCATAATAGTCTCCGCTGTAAACCGAAACCTCCGGTGCCGCAGGTTCTACCAAATCAATCCGGTAGGTGTTGCTCACCACATCGCTCTTAATTCCGTAATCATTGACAAAATAGGCCTTTACTGTATAATCCCCGGTCTCCAGAAAAATCGGGGCCGTATATACGTCACTATCCGCATCCGGTTCTTCGCCGTCCAGGGTATAATAAATCTTTCCGGAAGTGTTTGCACTCAGCTTAAGAGGGATGACCTCCTCGTAATTTCCTTCTACATAGCTGAATTCCGGCGGCTTAGCAATATACCTTTGAAACGTATTGACGATATTTTCATCGGGACAGGAAAGCAGCAATTCGTTAATTGCCTGATAATTCTCCTGCGTTTTGTATATGGATATGATTTTGTCGTAAGCGTCTTCCAAATCTACTTCCTTGTATAAATCCGCTTCTTCTATGATCTGCTGCAGCGTATATACCGCAAAATCATATTTTTCCTGAATATAATAATAATCTGCCATCAGAAACATGACATCAGCATTATCCGCTTCCAAATCGTGTACCTTCTCCAGATATCCGATTGCCTGCGTATATTTCCCCTGCTCCGCATATTCCTTTGCCTTTGCCAACTGATAAGGAACCGAATAGCTACAGTACATGGAATATCCTGTCACACACAATATCAGGCTGGCAATGACCGCTGTCAGTAACATACCTATCTTCCGTCCGCGTCCCGGCTTATTTTGCAGTTCGCCTAAAGGCTCTTCCTTTTTGCTTTCCTTTATCTTATCTTCATCCATTGGTATTTCGGGCATTTCTTCTTTTGCCAGTTCGACAAAAAGCGTGGATAAAGTCTCATTTATTTCTTGTTCGATTTCGGGCTCGAAATCTGGTACAATTCTGATTTCTTCCCCGCAATTATCGCAATATAAATAACCTTCTGCCAGCTCATATCCGCATTTTGGACATTTCATAAGCAAATACCTTTCTACTTCGCCTCTAGTTCCGCAGACTCCACGCAGTTATTCATCAGCATCGCGATCGTCATAGGTCCCACTCCTCCCGGAACAGGCGTAACCCAGCTGCAAACTGCCGCTACATCTTCATAGTCCACATCCCCACACAATTTATTGTTTTCATCGCGGTGGATGCCTACGTCGATGACCACGGCTCCTTCTTTTACATATTCCTTTGTTATCATCTTCGGCTTTCCAATCGCTACGATCAAAATATCGGCACGCTTGGCTACCTCTTTCAAATCTTTTGTCCTGGAATGTGTTACCGTTACTGTGGCATTTTCGCGAAGCATTAAAATCGCCATGGGCTTTCCCACAATATTGCTCCTTCCGATTATCACACATTCCTTTCCTGCTATTTCAATTCCCGAACGCTTAAGAAGCTGAATAATTCCCGCCGGCGTACACGACACAAAGCCGGGCTGTCCGATACATAAAGCGCCAACGCTCTGAGGATGAAAGCCATCTACATCCTTTTTAGGGCTAATGGCAGAAATCACCTTATCCTCATCGATATGCTCCGGCAGCGGCAGCTGTACGAGAATGCCGTTTACATCCGCTTTTTTGTTAAGCTCGTCTATAAGAGAAAGCAACTCCTTCTCCGAGGTTTCCTCCGGCAGTTCGTAGGCCAAGGATTTAATTCCTATGTATTCGCAGGCTTTTTTCTTATTTCCTACATAGACACTGGAAGCGGGATCGTTTCCCACCTGAATGACTGCCAGAGTCACCTGCTTTCCTCCCGCCTTCATCGCTGCCACTTTTGTTTTTAATTCATCTTTTATCTGTGCTGAAATCGATTTTCCATCAATTATCTGTGTCATATGCATCTTTGCCTTTCTTCTCTCCAAATTCCAAGCTTCTAATTTAGAACAATCCCGTAATCATTCCATCCTTCGTCACATCGATGCGGCAGGCCGCAGGTGAACCCGGCAGTCCCGGCATCGTCATTACCGCTCCGGTAAGTACTACCACGAATCCGGCTCCCGCCGATACATAGACCTCACGCACATTCAGCGTGAAGCCCTCCGGCCTTCCAAGAAGAACCGGATCGTCCGATAAGGAATACTGGGTCTTAGCCATACATACCGGAAGCTTTCCGAAACCCAACTGTCCCAGCTTTTCTAACTGCTTTACCGCAGCAGGAGAATAACTCACATCCTTCGCACCGTATATCTCCCTTGCCACTGCTTCGATTTTCCCTTCAAGGGGCAGCTCGTCCTCATACAGTACTTTAAAATTACTTTCCTTCGTGCGCAGGGTTTCGATTACCTTTTTCGCAAGAGCGACACCGCCCTCACCGCCCTTTTCCCATACTTCGGAAATGGCGAATTCGCAGTTCCTCTCTTCACAAAATCTCTTCACATAAGAAATCTCCGCCTGAGTATCCGTAATGAAGGAATTCAGGGTCACCACTACAGGCACTCCGTATTTTTGCAAATTCTCTATATGCTTTTCCAAATTGATGATACCTTTTTCTAAAGCGGCCAGATTTTCTCCGTTCAGATTTGCCTTGGCAACACCGCCATTGTATTTAAGCGCACGGACCGTCGCAACAAGCACGACCGCATCCGGCTTTAATCCCGCCATTCGACATTTAATGTCAAAAAACTTCTCGGCTCCTAAATCCGCTCCGAACCCCGCCTCCGTAATAACATAATCCGCCATCTTGAGAGCCGCTCTCGTAGCCCTTACCGAATTGCAGCCGTGAGCGATATTGGCAAAAGGTCCTCCGTGAATGAGCGCCGGTGTATGCTCTAACGTCTGAATGAGATTAGGCTTTAAGGCATCCTTAAGCAAAGCTGCCATCGCTCCCGTGGCTTGCAACGCCTCCGCCGTCACCGGCTCACCCGAAAAGTTATAAGCAACCACCATTCTTCCAAGCCGCGCCTTTAAATCCTCCATATCGGACGCAAGGCAGAGCACCGCCATAATTTCCGAAGCCACCGTAATAACAAAATGATCCTCTCTCACCGTTCCGTCCGCCTTGCTTCCAAGGCCCACTACTATATTTCTAAGTACTCTGTCGTTCATATCCAGACATCTCTTCCAGACCACCTGTCTTGTGTCGATGCCAAGTTCATTCCCCTGCTGGATATGGTTGTCCAGCATCGCCGCCAAAAGATTATTCGCAGAAGTTATGGCATGAAAATCTCCCGTAAAATGAAGATTTAAATCCTCCATGGGAACTACCTGCGCATAACCGCCGCCTGCGGCGCCGCCTTTTACTCCGAAGCAGGGGCCTAGAGACGGCTCTCTAAGGGCGATAATCGCCTTTTCACCCAGCTTTCCGAAGGCCTGACCTAATCCTACGCTGGTAGTAGTCTTTCCTTCCCCCGCAGGCGTGGGATTAATTGCTGTTACCAGTATGAGCTTTCCGTCCGGATTGCCCTTTATCTTTTCCAAATATTCGTCGGAAATCTTCGCTTTATATTTTCCGTATAGTTCCAATTCCTCCGCATCGATATGTAATCCTGCCGCCACCTCTGCGATAGGCTTCATAACGGCCTCCTGCGCTATTTGAATATCAGTTTTCATCCCGATGACCTATCCTTTCCTTATGAGCCATACGCCTATATCTCTTCTTCGATAAGCTGTTCGAACTCTTCCATGCTCATCAACACTTTCCTCGGCTTGGTGCCTTCCTCTTCGCCTACAACACCCGCATCGCACAGTTGATCCATAATGCGTGCCGCCCGGTTAAAGCCGATTTTAAAAACTCTTTGCAACATTCCGATAGAAGCCTTGTCCTTGTCGATAATAAATCTTCCTGCCTCTACAAAATATTGATCTCTGCTGCTCGTGCCGTCTTCTCCTGCGCCGGCAGAGCCCTGGCTTGCCGAACCCATATTTTGTATCTTCTCTTCCACATCTTCGCTGTAAATATTTCCGATTGCCTGATTTTTCAAGTAATCCACCACATCCGACACCTCTTTGTCCGAGACAAAGGCGCCTTGTATTCTCGCCGGCTTGGGATACCCCTGAGGATAAAAGAGCATATCCCCCTTTCCTAACAGCTTCTCCGCGCCGTTCATATCCAAAATAGTACGGGAATCCACGCCGCTGGATACAGCAAATGCCACACGGCTTGGCATATTCGCTTTAATCAGACCGGTAATAACGTCTACCGAAGGCCGCTGCGTCGCTATGATCAGATGAATACCCGCCGCCCTCGCAAGCTGTGCCAATCGGCAGATAGATTCCTCCACTTCACCGGGCGCCACCATCATAAGATCCGCAAGCTCGTCTACAATAATCACAATTTGAGGCATTGGAGCAGGTGCATCCGCCTCTCCCCTTGCCCTTCTTTCTTCTGCGGCTCTGTTAAAACCCTTTAAATCACGTACGTTGTAATCCGCAAACTGCTTATATCTTTCAGTCATCTCCGCAACACCCCAGTGAAGCGCTGCCGCCGCTTTCTTCGGATCAGTCACCACCGGAATGAGCAGATGGGGAATCCCGTTATACACGCTAAGCTCTACAACCTTGGGGTCCACCATAATGAGCTTGACCTCATCGGGATGAGCCTTATATAAAATGCTCATGATAAGTGTATTGATGCAGACTGACTTACCGGAACCGGTCGCTCCCGCGATAAGCATATGAGGCATCCTCGCGATATCCGCAACCACCGTCTTGCCGCCGATATCCTTACCCACCGCAAATGCCAGCTTAGAGGGGAATTCCTTGAACTCCTTCGATTCCAATAAATCTCTGAGCGCTACCGCCGAGTTTTCTTTGTTAGGCACTTCTATGCCCACCGCCGCTTTTCCGGGAATCGGTGCCTCGATTCGGATGTCCGTAGCTGCCAGATTAAGCTTTATGTCGTCCGAAAGCCCTACGATTCTGCTTACCTTTACGCCCTGCTCGGGCTGCATTTCATATCTGGTTACCGCCGGCCCCTGACTGATGTCGGTAATAGTAACCTTTACGCCGAAGGTAGCCAAAGTCTGCTGCAAATGCATCGCCGTCTCCTTCAATTGGACGGCGGAATCAGCAGTCCCTTTGGAGGCCCCTTTTTGCAGAAGCTTAAGCGGGGGAAAGACATACTTTTTCACACCGCCCTTTTCCTGCGCCTTTATAATGCTCTCCATATTCTGAGATATGTCGTCTTTTTTCACTGAATCTGAAGCTCGAAGCGGGTCTGTCACACCAGACGAAGCCCGTACCGGCTCCGGAGGCATTTCTTCCTCATCCTCTTCCTCGAACATATCCAATTGCTGTGCCGAAGTAATATGTATTTTGTCGAAATCGATGGCGTGAACGTTTTCTCCGGAATTCTTCACGGTCACATCCACCTCTTTTATATTGTTAGTGTCGAAATCCGTCCATGTAATTTCATGAATATCGTCGCTGAGAGCGCCTTCCTTTTCCAGCTCCTCTTCCTTGGAGGCAAGCGCCGTATCCAGCATAACACCGGTAACCTTTTTATCCATACGCAGAATCTTCTCGTCCTCGCTCTCCTGCGCACGAAGTCTGCGTTCTTCTTCCTTCGCCCTTCGCAGCTCTTCCTGTTTGGCCCGTCTTTCCTGGACCCGCGCTTTTCTTACATAAGCGTCTTCCTTCGTCCTCTCATATACTCTCTGCCCGCCGCTTCGCATACTGCCCACCAGAGATTTCTCCGTAAGTATGACCAGACAGATTACTGCCAACACAATGAGCATAAGCGCTGTGCCCACCATGGACAAAAAATGATAGCTAAGAAAGGTAAGTGTTCCCGCTATTACTCCTCCGCCGTTCTTGCTTTCACTGCATCTTTCATATATTTCCTTTACGTTATAAAGCGAATCCTGTGTCCATGCTCCTGCGAATAAATCGCAGGACATACCGATTAAGAGAAAAAGAAGTACCGCCGCCACTAATTTCCTCGTCGCAATCCTATTTCCCCGATTGGAAATGCCGAAGGCAACGGTTAAGAACAGCACCACCGGCGCTATGTAAGCCGTCAACCCGAAGAGACCGAACAGCATGCTGCTGATAGAGTCTCCGAATACGCCGACGACACCGAAATTACACAAAAATAAAAAGACTGCCAACGCAAACACACCTATCAGTATTACTTCATTTTTAATCGCGCTGTCCATAGGTTCACTTTGTCTGGAGGATTTTGAATTCGTCGCCTTTCGTTTTCGCGAAGACGTATTGCGGGAATAGCTTTTCTTAGCGTTTCCCTTTCTATTTCCTTGTCCGGATGCCATACTATATGCCCCCTAAGCCTGCGTAATTTACTGAACTTATATAGTATAGCATCTAAAATGAAAGTTGTCATCCTCATACATTTCTTTTTTTATTCTCGGCCTTATCGGCGTTTTTGCTTTTTTCTTTATCAATGATGCTGTGCAAATGCTCCATAGCCTCCTTTACTCCGCCCACCTCGTTGATAATTCCTTCGTTCACCGCTTCCTGTCCGACGAGAATTGTCCCTACATCCTTTGTCAGCACTCCGGTCTCCATCATCAGCTCCTCGAACCTAGATTTGCTGATTCTGCAATGGCTGCATACGAATCCGGTTATCCGGTTTTGAATCTGTTTGAAATAATCGAAGGTTTGAGGCACGCCGATGACCATCCCGTTCATCCTCACAGGATGAATGACCATCGTTCCTGTGGGAACTATATAAGAATAATTGGTGCTCACCGAAATCGGTACGCCGATGGAATGACTTCCTCCCAAGACCAGAGATACGCTAGGTTTGCTCAAAGAGGCTATCATCTCCGCTATAGCCAAGCCCGCCTCAACATCTCCTCCCATCGTATTGAGCAGAACTAATACTCCGTCGATTTCGTTGCTATCCTCAATTGCTGCCAGTTCAGGTAAAATGTGCTCATATTTGGTCGTTTTGGAGGTGCCGTTCAGATTGTCATGTCCTTCTATTTCTCCAATAATAGTAATCAGATGGATCTTATGCTTCTTATCATTTTTATCCAGCGTGAGCTGACCGCTCCTTTCGATCCTTTCATCGCGGTGCTTTTCACTCTCCGCCTTTTTGTCCACATCTTTTTCTTCCTTTTCGATATCCTTTGACTTTTGATTTCCCATGGTTGCCTCCAGTTTTACAATTTCTGTCCTTAGTTTGCATGGAATTCATTTTTTTATACATAGAACAAAAGTGTTCTTCACATAGCTCTTGCGGCCAGGCTCTTCGATAGCACAAAATAGGAGTTCTTTCCTATTAAATAAATAAGACCGCTTTCGATCCGGCATATGCCAGGGACGAAAAGCGGTCTGGAAATCAGTAAAACTATTAATCAAATATCAAAATCATCATTTTCCTTAGCAGAAATATCGTAATCCATCTGTTCGGGTGAAACCTCTACGGCATAATCCATATCCTTCTTTACATGCTTTTTCGGAAGGGGCATCGGATTTTCTATAAATTTTATTTCTTTCTTAACTTCTTCTCTGCTTACAACTTCCTTATCTGCATCTTCAGGTCCTAAAAGTATGTCATTTTCCCGCACAGTTTCTTCCAGTACGGCTTCTGCTTGCACATCACTTTTCTGTAAATCTTTCGCCTGTGCCGCTTGTACTTGTGTATCACTTTCCGGCGCATCATCTATCTGTATATCTTCAACCTCTATGTCGTTAATCTGCATCTTTCCTGCCGGAGAAGCCGCCGCTTTTTCTTCCGCTTCTACTCCCATAGAGCAAAGTCCCAGTCCCGCTAATGTCCCCCATATAACGACTGCAAAAATTCCGTAATCCATCCGTCCGATTCCGGAAAAGCTTATAGCAGTAAGCGCAGCGAGAAACAGTACCCATGCGTCCAGCCGTTGACGTTTGCGCATCAAAAATCCTACTGCACCAAGCGCCGCAATAAAACAAATGACCGTGCCGACCACCGGCTGAGCATCCGGTGCCGGAATTAAATAGCGGGGACGGATGTTATTTCCATACTGTAAACCCCATGCCGATGCAATATCCATAAAGCTCTGCCCCGAATATATCCCATCCAGCCAGGTAAGCCCCGCTGCCGCAAACAATGCCGATGCAAGGATTACGGCAAATTGTATTCCTACTCTAATATTTTTTCTTTCCTTCGAAGTCCTTCTTGTTTCTTTTATCACCACGAAGCCCATGCCTGCAAAAAAGAAAAGAGTAATTCCCAAAATATCTAGATAGGATATTATTCCTATGTAAATTCCTAACAGCAAAAAAGCGAAATAACTCCTCTTCTTTGTGTAGCCGCCCTTTACCAGTCCGCGCATATATAACCCCGTCAGCCAAAGCCCTGCCGCATATAAAAGGAGATATAAACCTTGAGGGGTAAGGCTGAACATATTCTCCATGAACGCCGGAGAAACCGCCATGAACGCTACCGCACAAAGAGCCGTTACCCTGCCCGACAACAATCGTATCCCAAAATAAAGAAGAAACATCGAAAGCAGCTGCAAAACGAGCTGTAACCACACTCCTGCCTCCGCCTTATTTCCCATAAAAGAAAATACAGCGGACAAAAGCGTCGTATATACATAGGAAGCGCCGTGAGTGATATTGGGGATTCCTCCGCCGTCCGTCACCTGCGCCATCTCATAAAACATATTCCGCTCCACAGTCCCGCCGGCATGCAGCAGATAATAAATACGATATAAAACAGCACCGGCAAATATACACATAGCAAGAAAACATTCCCACATATTTGCAAAATGCTTATCCTTCGGTATCCTTTCGGCCGCATATGCCACTATCTTTGATCCGGCAAACCACAGTCCGACCACGCCGGCAAAAAGCAGGCACACACACCCTGCCGCCAAATAATTGCTCATCCCCCACGTATATATGCTTATAGTAATTATGCAGGTCGCGAGCCAAACACCTGTTATCGCCATATAAAGCAACCATAGCAGATAACTAAACCATGTTTTCTTCATCTTCATGTTCTTTCGTTTCCTTACGGTTTATACCATTTTATACTTTCCGCTAAAAAGGTATTCCTTATATTTTCCTAAGCGCCTGTTCCAAATCCGCTATAATATCGTCCGCATTTTCGATTCCTACCGAGAAACGAATCAAATCAGGAGCAACTCCCGATTCCACAAGCTGAGCATCCGTCATCTGTCTATGGGTATGACTGGCAGGATGCAGCACGCAGGTTCTGGCATCCGCCACATGAGTCACAATAGCTGCCAGCTTCAGGTGATCCATCATTCCCGAAGCTGCGCTGCGTCCGCCCTTTGGCCCAAAGGAGATGACGCCGCAGGTTCCCTTCGGCATGTACTTCTGTGCCAGCTCATAATATTTGTTTCCTTTAAGTCCCGGATAATTTACCCAGGCCACCTTTTCATGCCTTTCCAGGTACTCGGCCACCTTCCGGGCGTTCTCACAATGTCTGGGGACTCTAAGATGCAGCGTTTCCAGCCCTATATTCAGTAAAAAGGAGTTCTGCGGAGACTGGGCAGACCCCAAGTCGCGCATGAGCTGCGAAGTCGCCTTAGTAATATACGCCAGCTTGCCGAACTTCTCGGTATATGTGATACCGTGATAGGACTCATCCGGCTGACAGAGTCCGGGATATTTGTCCGGATACTTGCTCCAATCGAAATTACCGGAGTCCACAATCGCCCCGCCCAGGCACATGGCATGTCCATCCATATATTTGGTCGTGGAATGAGTCACGATATCCGCCCCCCACTGAAACGGGTTACAGTTAATTGGGGTAGCAAATGTATTATCTATAATCAAAGGAACCTGATGAGAATGCGCCAAGCGGGCAAATTTCTCGATGTCCAAAACAACCAAAGCCGGATTGGCAATCGTTTCTGCCAGCACGCACCTCGTATTCTCCTTAAATGCCTGATTTAACTCCTCTTCCGAAGCATCGGGATCTACCACAGTGCATTCGATACCCATCTTTTTCATGGTAACGGTCAAAAGGTTAAATGTTCCTCCATAAACCTTGGAAGAAAGTACTATGTGAGATCCAGCCTCACATATATTGAATATCGCATAATAGTTCGCCGCCTGGCCGGAGGATGTCAGCATAGCCGCTACACCGCCTTCCAGCTCGCAGATTTTCTGAGCTACGAATTCGTTAGTAGGATTCTGCAGCCTTGAATAGAAGAAACCACTTTCCTCCAAATCAAACAGCCTTCCCATCTGCTCAGAGCTTTCGTATTTATATGTAGTGCTTTGATAGATTGGCAGTATTCTGGGCTCTCCGTTCTTAGGCTTCCATCCTGATTGGATACATATCGTTTCCTTTGCGTATTCGCCGCTCATTTTATACCCTCCCGTACTGCATCATCTATTTCTTATCTTTCGCCGTTATTATATATTGTTCCTGCAATTCTTCCATCATTTTTATATATTCTCTGCCGCACTGTTCCTTCTCGCCCATTTCGATATAAGCGATACACAGTTTTAAATATCTCTCCCATATATAACGGTATTTTCCCTCCGCATCGGCAGATTTGTCGATTCTCTTTACGATGGTAGGCGCAATATCATAATATCTGTTTACCAACGACTCTCCATTTTCAGTCAGTGCAAGATAATTGTCTCTATAATCTCTTAAAAGATTCAGCTCATAACAATCCTCCGGCTTGTTCAGACTTCTGCATACGGCAGTAGTCACATAACATAGCTTGCTCTTAAAGCCCGCTTGAATGCTGGCTGCATCCGCAGTCTTTATATTGTTTCCTTTGAACCTGGCTGCCCATCTTTCGCATATGGTATCTGTAAGGAGCTGTGCCTTCAACTGCTTTCCTTCCAAAACGGCAGGCATGAAATAAACCGCCATGAACATGTTAAAGTTTAACTGTCGATTGCTTTTTTTGACCTTATTCTTCTCTTCATCCAGAACACCTGCCACATAGGAAACGAGAAAATCCGCAAATTTTCCTATGGCATCTTCCTCATCTTCGGAAACGAGCATCTGATTCAGTTCCTCAAAAAAATCATGGTTCTTCTCCAGATATGTGTTCAGCAAATCTCCATATGTATCCTTTTTAAATCCACGGATCTGGACTTCCATCTCTTCAAAAAGCGGTGCTATATTTTTCAGCATTTCATTCATACTTTTCTATCCTCTTTACAGCAATTATTCGGTAACAGTTCAGCCATTGGCTAAACTGTAACATTATTCGTTCCAGTTGTGATAAACAGCCTGTACATCATCGTCTTCGTCGAGAAGGTCCAAGGTCTTTTGAAGATTCTTAAGGGCAGTTTCATCTGTAAGGTCCACATAGTTTTGAGGTATCATGGTCACTTCAGCGGATATCATTGTGACTCCTGCTTCCGCAAGCGCCTTGTTCACCGCATCGAAACTGTCCGGATCCGTCAATATCTCGTAACTGTCCTCTTCTTCGGAGAAATCCTCCGCCCCCGCATCGAGGGCAATCATCATGAGATCGTCCGCTTCCATCTCACATTCCTCTTTATCAATAATAATCTGTCCCTTTTGATCGAACATGAATGATACACATCCCGGCGTTCCGATATTTCCCTGCCCCTTCGTAAACGCATTTCTTATATTAGCTGCCGTACGATTCTGGTTGTCGGTGAGGGCATCTACGATAATCGCAATGCCGTTAGGACCGTAGCCTTCATAAGTAACGTATTTATAGTTTACATTTCCCACATCTCCGGCAGCCTTTTTAATTCCTCTGTCGATCGTATCGTTAGGCATATTATTTGCCTTCGCTTTTGCAATAACCTGCGACAGTTTAAAGTTGTTCGACGGGTCCGGGCCTCCCTCCTTTACTGCTACTGCAATTTCTCTTCCAAGAATGGTAAAAATCTTTCCTTTCGCCGCGTCGTTCTTTTCCTTCTTATGCTTTATATTTGCAAACTTTGAATGTCCTGACATTTAACTTTTCTCCTTTTTTCCCTTTTCATCATCTTCAAAAACAACTTCCTGCTCCGGCTCCTTTATTTTCGTTACCAGAACACTTAAAATCATCTTGCTTTCCACAGACAATATTCTAAAATTATAGCCTCCGACATCTATATCAAACGCTTCGCCCTCTTCCGGAATCTTGTCCAACTTAGAAATCATAAAGCCGTTCAGCGTATCGAATTCCTCCTCTTCGAAGGAAATATCGAACAGATCCTCCAATTCCTCTAAAGGAGTCTGCCCGTCTATAATGTACTCGTCTTCATTGTCCGTCTCTTCTATATATTCCTCGTCCTCGTCGTATTCATCCAGGATGTTCCCCACGATTTCTTCCAGGATGTCCTCCATCGCAAGCAGCCCCGACGTCTGCCCGTACTCGTCCACAATTATGACCATCTGCGTCTTTGTGGATTGCATCATCTGAAACAGCCCGTCGATATTTTTCGTGCCCGGAATGAATACCGGTGCCCGCAAAAGCCCTTTGATTTCCTTAATTGGAATATTCGCCTTTGCACGGGAATTATGCAGTCTCATCGCATCCCGCATATGAACGATTCCGATAATATGATCGATATTGTCTTCATATACCGGAAATCTGCTGTTATGGGCATCCATCATGAAGCTTATCGCTTCTTTTAAGGACATAGTGCCCTCTACCGCGACAATATTCTTTCTGTGTGTCATAATATCCTGCGCCTCTTTATCGCCGAATTCGAAAATATTTGTAATCATTTCCGCTTCCGTCGCCTGCAGAACGCCCTGTTCGTGACCTTCATTCACCATGGATATGATTTCTTCTTCCGTCACGTCGCTTACATCCTTATCCGCCTTCAGCCCGAACAAACGCAGTATACCATCGGCCGTTACCGTTGCCAGACCTGTAAAGGGGGATAGCGCCCCTGTCACATAATAGACAAGATTGATACATAAATATGCCCATTTCTCAGGATATCTCGCTCCCAGCCTCTTAGGAAGCAGCACGCCGAAGGTCAGCAATATGTAGATCAAAGCTGCCGTCATTAAGATTGCTCCAAGCAAATATATCCCCGGCGATTCCAATCCCAGAGAAGCGTCCATAAACCGGCTTATGCCACGTATCCATATTTTCAGGAAAAAACTTCCCATGAGGATGTGTATCAATATGGATACCAGCTGCACCGTGTTCACATACTTCGCAGGAGCCTCCATAATAGACCAAAGACGTCTAGCCCTTTTGTCAGAGGACAATTTGTCCTTATCCTCTTTCGCTCTCTTTTCCACATCCTTTATATTCAGACAGTGAATTGCCGAACCGAATCCATAAAAAAACATATCGATCAATAATAATACGACAAAAATAATTATACTGGCAGTAGGCCCAGCATCATCCATAACTTTCCATCTCCTTTTGTACTTCATAAAATATCACACTAAACTATATCATTTTACTTTCTTATCGTCAAGTTTAAGCCCTTTCTTATGTATTCAAATCGAGGCTGATAAGAAGTCCTTCGTTCACTTTATTCATAACTTCATCGTCCAAATGACACACCTTGTCTTTCAGTCTTTTCTTGTCTATCGTCCTTAGCTGTTCTAGCAAGATGACCGAGTCTTTCATCATATCACATCTCTCTGCATTCAGTTCAATATGTGTAGGCAGCTTCGCCTTATTCATCTTGGATGTAATCGCCGCACAGATTACAGTGGGACTATACTTATTCCCTATATCGTTCTGTATAATAAGTACCGGTCTCACTCCGCCCTGTTCTGAACCAATCACCGGCCGCAAGTCCGCATAATATATGTCTCCACGCTTCATAGTTCTCACCCTTCATTTAAACTTCTATATGGCAAACCTTTTATAGGTTACATTATTGCCAGTTTATCCGAAGGTATTCAATTGTTACTCAAAATCGAGAAAATAATCCCTCGTTAACACGACCTTTCCCTCTTTCAAATAAATTCTTGGTACTCTTTTGCCGATTAAGCAGGCGAGTTCATAGTTAAATCTACCTGACAGCTCTCCTATAAGCTCCATCGTGATGCTCTCCCCTCCGTCCCTTCCTATCAAGGTCACCTCGTCACCCTCAGTCACTTCCGGAATATCCGTTACATCCACCATAAATTGATCCATGCAAATGCGCCCGATAATCGGCGCCCGCTGTCCGCGCACCAAAATATATCCTTTATTGGATAATCCCCTTGGATAACCATCTCCATACCCTACCGGTATAGTTGCTGCCTTTGTTGTTCTCTTCGTTATAAAGGTTCCACCGTAACTTATCGCCGCTCCAGCTTCCAGCTGCTTGATATATACGATACGGCTCTTAAGCTCCATCGCGGGTGTCAGGCGGACAATATTCCTTTCCACCTCGCCCGACGGCCATAGTCCGTATGTGGTCACCCCGGCACGGACAACATTCATATTTGCTTCCCTTAGTCCAATGATTCCCGCACTGTTGGAGCAATGACATACCGGTATCTGATATCCGGTTTCCTTCTTAACTTTTTCTACAAAAGTCCTGAACGTGTTCATTTGCCGTTTCGCCGCCGTTTTATCGGTTTCGTCTGCTCTGGCAAAGTGTGTAAAGATTCCTTCCACCTCGATCTCCGGCATGGAAAGCGCCTTTTTCACTAACATAAGGCCCTCCTCATCAGGAGATACCCCAATTCTTGACATTCCGGTATCCACCTTGATATGAATCTTAATGCGAACATCATCAAGTATTCGGCCGGCCTCCTCCGCTTCTTTCTTTATTTTCCGAACGCTGAGCGAAAGCTCCTCCAACGTATCGCAGCGGAACACCGCCGGGGTAATTTTTTCTTTTATCATTTCTTCATAGCAATAAGGAAACGTATATCCCAATATTAAAATCGGCTTGGTAATCCCGCTGTGGCGCAGTATCAAAGCCTCTTCCACCGTTGCCGTTGCGAATCCAAAGATATAGTCAAGCGGTTCCAGCTCTCTCGCGATCGGCACTGCTCCGTGACCGTATCCGTCCGCTTTGATGACGCTTACTATTTTCGTCTCAGGCTCAATATTCGCCTTCATATGATTCATGTTGGAATGTATGGCGTCCAGATCCACTGACGCATAAACCCTGCTGTACTTTTCTATCATCTTCGTTTCCCTTCATCGCTTAAAATGTACTTTAGCTGCTCCGTTAAGTCTCCTGCCATCACCGCGTACCGCCCGGTCCTCTCTGCCGCCAGATCGCCCAGTCTCCCGTGAAGAAAGACTCCTGCCTCCGCAGCCTCCCTGCACCTTACCCCCTGTGTCAGAAGTCCGCCGATAATGCCTGCCAGCACATCTCCGGAACCCGCAGTAGCCATACCGTCATTGCCCGTGGCGTTTAAGTAAACATCCCTTTCCATGTAATCAGCCACTGCCGTTCTCGCATCCTTGCATACCACAGTACAGCATAATCTATCGGCCAGTTCTTTGGTCTTGCTTATAATATCCTTCTTTACCTCCTCCGGTCTGCAACCGTAAAGCCTGGCGAATTCCGCCACATGAGGAGTTACGATAATCTGCCTGCTTTCCTTTAGCGACAAAGTCCGCAGGAGCTCCTGCAGCTCTTCCGACTCAGCCAGAAGATTCAGTCCGTCCGCATCGATGACCAGAGGCTTTGCAGATTCCTTCACAACATATTTAAACAGTATGCTGGCCGTGCCGCTCTTGCCTATTCCCGGCCCGATCACGATACAATCCGCCCATTTCATACTTTCTTTTAAGTCCTGTAAAAATTCCTTCCATGACTCAGTCTTCTCCGCATCTGTGTAAGTAGAAAGCAGCGCTTCCGGCAGATTTTTCTGTATGATTTCCCGATTCTCCTCCGGGGTAACCACCTTAACCATGCCTGCACCGATTCGATAAGCGCTCCTTGCGCACAGCTCGCAGGCTCCGCTCATATTTCTGCTTCCTGCGATTACCAACGCCTTGCCGAAGGTTCCCTTATTTCCTCCCCGGCTTCTTGCCGGCATAAGTGCCGCCGCCTGCTCCCTATAACGGTCGGCATAGGAATATACCCGGGGGCCTTCTTCCCCGCGAAAGCTCTCCTTCGTAATCCCGATATCCTTACAAAGCACTTCACCACAGTATTCGCAGCCCGGATACAGGATATGCCCCAGTTTTTCAAACGCGAAGGTAACGGTGATATCCGCTTTCACCGCCGCATTCATCACTGCACCCGTATCGGCGTTTATTCCGGACGGAATATCTACAGAGACGATGAAGCCGCTTATACTGTTCATCGTCTCGATACATTTTTTATATATTCCTTCCACGTTTCTAGACAATCCGATTCCAAATAACGCATCTATAATTATATCATATTCCATACTTTCGATTTTGCTTTTCAAAGTACATCCATATTTTGCGATAATGACTAACTGATGTCTTGTCTCCTCGCTGTATTTTTCTTCCGCCCCTATAAGGACAAAGTCCACCTCATATCCCCGCTGCATAAGAATCCGTCCGACTGCAATACCGTCTCCGCCATTATTTCCCGTGCCCGAGACAACCAGAACCCTGCTCCCTTTTCCGAATCTCTTCTCGATTTCTCCTACCGTCTCCAGAGCGGCACGTTCCATAAGCACTAAAGATGGTACTTGGAAGTCATTTATGGTGGCTCTGTCGTATTTTTTCATTTCTGCTGAGGATACGAAATACTTTTTTTCCATATATACCAATGCTCCTTTCAACCTTATACCAGTGCTCCTTTTATATGCAGACATACCTGCCTGATTAAGCATAAATGCGCCAAAAACATTCGTTCTGACGCATTCTCGTTTGCCGTTTATTCTCCCTTATCTACTATAATGGTCTTAGGAGAAGCGGCTTCCTTCTTCGCCGCCCGTTCTTCCTGAGCCTTTTTTCTTTCTTCCGGATTATATTTCATGTCAAAGATCTCGATTACATCCGCCCCAAAAATATCATGCATATAGGAATATAAATCGA
>JAEWPN010000214.1 GCA_023399455.1 Bacillota bacterium | reverse complement strand
TAACGGAAAGGTGATTTTTTTGTATAACAATCTGCCTCCCCCCGCAAAGCAGGGGGATTTTTGTTTCGTATGTCTACGTTTCTCTTTTGAGAAACTCCGTCACACTCAACAGGCTAAAGCCCATAATCAAAAATCGCCTGCATCCCTGCAGGCGACGAACTATATTTTTTATTTAAGTTAATATTAATCTTTTATATTTTTAATAAATACAAGCTTATTATGCAAAAAGCAATATCATTGTTAACCCCATACTTCTTTTGCAATTTCCTGTACGAGTTTCAGCTTTTCCCATTGCTCTTCCTCTGTCAGCTTATTTCCTTCTTCCGTAGAAGCAAATCCGCACTGCGGGCTAAGACATAAGCGTTCAAGCGGAACATATTTTGCCGCCTCATGGATACGGTTAATAATAAATTCTTTTTTCTCCAGCTCGGGTGATTTTGTTGTAATCAAGCCTAATACAACTATTTTATCATTAGACATATAACGAAGCGGCTCAAAATCCCCGGAACGTTCATCATCGAATTCCAAATAAAATGCATTTACATTTTCCTTTGCAAAAAGATCTTCCGCCACCCTTTCATATCCTCCCTGGCAAGCCCAGGTGGAATGGAAATTCCCCCGGCAGATATGAGTATTAATAACAAGGTCTTCCGGCTTTTCTTCCATAGCAAGATTATTGACTCGAATTAATTTTTCAATATTTGTCTGCAGGCCTTTCTCATCCGTCCCCAAAATAAGGCACGCATTCGGATCGATACATACTCCCCATGTACAGTCATCAAACTGGATATTCCTGCAGCCCGCCGCATACAAATCCCGGATGACCCGTTTGTATCCTTCTGCAATATCATGTATCAGTTCTTCCTCATTTGGATAGATAGTTTTAGTTTTTTCCAGATTATCCGGAGTGATCATCTGAAATAAAAACTGTGCGGGTGCCGGAATTGTCTGCCTGGCAACGACCGTTTCGTCTTCAAGACATTTCACGAACTTAAAATGTTCTACAAAAGGATGATCGCCGACCGATACTTTTCCGGTTAAGAATGTATCATCGATCAATGCCGGTTCTCCATGAAAGGGTATACCCTTTTTTGTTTTTTCGTGACCTACACCATTAAATGCCCACATAAAATCAAGATGCCAGGAACTTCTCCTGAATTCCCCATCTGTGATGACCGGCAATCCGATTTTCTTCTGTTTTTGTATCAAATCTGTAATCGCCTTATCTTCCGTTGCTTTTAATTCTTCTATATTGATTCTTTTTTCTTCATAATCTTTTCTCGCCTGCTTTAAATAATCAGGTCTTAAAAAACTTCCTACAATATCAGATTTAAAAGGTGCGTTATTTTTCATTTTCCATTTCTCCTGTCTTCTTGAGTTATAATATTTAATTTTGCCTAGAGCTGAATTCTCATGGTTTTTGCTGCCTCAACCAAATTTTTAAGACTCGCATCCGTTTCCGTAATGCCTCGTGTTTTCAAACCGCAGTCCGGGTTTACCCACAGATTATTCTTGTCTATCTTTTCCAGCATTTTCTGCAAAGCCCGGACAATTTCCTCGACTGCAGGCACTCTCGGAGAGTGGATATCATATACTCCGGGTCCAACCTCCGTCTGAAAATGTTTTGCCTGCAACGCATCAATGATAGTAAGCTTTGAGCGGGATGCTTCAAACGAAATAACATCCGCATCCATATTATCAATATCCTTTACGATTTCCTCGAATTCGCTGTAGCACATATGTGTGTGAATCTGTGTTTCAGGTTTCGTTTTACTATGGCAAAGGCGAAATGCAGGGATCGCCCAGTCCAAATATTCGCTGTACCATTCTTCTCTTCTGATGGGAAGCTTCTCCTTAAGTGCGGCTTCATCTATCTGTATGATTTTAATTCCCGCCCTTTCCAAATCACACACTTCTTCCCGGATCGCAATTCCTATCTGATATGCCATCGCCTGAAGGCTGACATCTTCTCTGGGAAATGACCAGTTTAATATGGTAACAGGTCCGGTAAGCATTCCCTTAACCGGTTTATCGGTCAAGCTCTGCGCATATTCTGAATATTTAACCGTAATGGGTCTGATACGCTTTACATCTCCAAAGATAATCGGCGGTTTTACGCATCTTGTCCCGTAAGACTGGACCCATGCCTTCTCCGTGAACACATATCCGGCAAGATTTTCACCGAAAAATTCCACCATATCATTGCGCTCAAATTCTCCATGCACAAGTACATCCAGACCAAGTTCTTCTTGTTTTCTAATACAATCCTCTATAAATGAAAATACTTGCCTGTCGTATGCCTCCTTATCGATTTCACCTTTTCGAAAACTGCTCCTGTTCTTCTTCACCTCCAAAGTCTGCGGAAAGGATCCGATTGTCGTTGTTGGCAACAGCGGCAATTGAAAATAATCCTTTTGGATCTGTTTTCGTTTCTTCCTGTCCGCTTTTCTTCTGAAATCCTCATCGGAAAGTTCCGAAACATCCGCCTGTACCTTCTTATCCTCATACAGCCTGACTGCCTCAAATATTCTTTGATTATCTCCATACTCATGGGACTTTTCAAAGTCTTCTCTTTCTGCCAGGTCAGAAAGTTCTTTCAGTTCATACAACTTTTCCTTTGCAAACGAAAAACGTTCCCGAATACCACGCTCAAGCTTTGTTTCACTTTCCAGGGTATAAGGCACATGGAGCAAAGAACATGAAGTTGATATAACAATGTGCGAAGCATGTTGTCTAATCTCTTCAATCAAGTTCAGCGCTATTCTATAATTACATTTCCAAATGTTTTTTCCGTTCACAACTCCGGCAAACAAGACTTTATCCTCCGGAAATCCATATGCTTTAATAAGCTCAAGCGTCTTCTTCCCTTCAAGGAAATCCAACCCGATCCCATCAAAATCTAAAGCCGCAAGCTCCTCATAACAATCCCTCACATCCCCAAAATAGGTCTGAAGCAACACCTTTAGTTTATTTTTTCCTTTCAGGATTTCTTTATATAACGTTACAAATCTCGTAATATCCTCTTTTGACAAATCCGTTACCAGCGCCGGCTCATCAATCTGTATCCACTCCGTACCAAGCTGCCCAAACCTTTCGAACATATCCCTGTAGCACTGAATGATATCTTCCATAAAATCATCAGCGTTTTTTCCGTCATTATATTTCGCAAGTTTGAGAAATGTAAACGCGCCGATTACGACCGGCTTTGTTTCTATCCCAATAGCCTTTGCTTCTTCATATTCATCGAATGGTTTATTTCCGGAAAGTTCGATTTTCGTATTCTCATAAAGCTCAGGCACTAAGTAATGATAATTCGTATTGAACCACTTCTTCATGGCAAAAGCTTTTACATCGCCCTGTACGCCCTGATACCCTCTTGCCATCGAAAAATAAACTCCCTGTTCACTTAGATTCAGCTCCCTGTATTCCCCGGGAATCGCATTCAGCAAAATGGTCGTATCCAGCATACCATCATAAAACGAGAAATCATTGGAAGATATATAATGAATGCCGGCGTCCTTTTGTAACCGCCAGTTTTCGTTTCTTAAAGCCTTTCCTACGGCATTTAAATTACCTTCCGTTATTTCTCCGCGAAAATATTTCTCTGACGCAAACTTTAATTCTCTTAACTTTCCTACTCTCGGAAAGCCAGTCACCGCACTTCTCATCGTCAATCCCCTTGCTATTTATATCAATACTATTTATAAATAGCATAAATTATTTTTTCTAAATTGCAAAATACAAAAAAATACACGTTTGACATAGTTTTAAACTATTTCAAACGCGCACTTTTGTCCATTTATTCCTTATCTTTTTATTTATAGGCATCATTTTACATCCCGATGCCTTAGCCAATATACGGCAAACAAAATGCAGAGAAGAAGATATATCGCGCAGCTTATAAGAAACTGTCCCAAATTGTACGACATACTGCCATCCGGCTGATTAGCACGCATTCCAAGGCTAAAAAGAGAATACGGGAATAAATGTCCATAGCCTTTGGAAATCATTCCTATTCCGGTAATACCGCCAATCAATGCGATTCCCACCGGAACGGCAAAGCTTCGGATAACGAGAGATAGGCAGAGTTGTACGGCACAGATTACAATGGCTCCGGCAGTACCGGTCAGAAGCCACTCCGGCAATTGGGGCGGTATGGGCGAAGAAAGTCCTGTAATCTTTCCACACAATACAAATAATATTCCGATCCAAATCTGAGTTAAAACCACCATAGCCGAAGCCGATAAAAGCTTTGCGAAAAACAAACTGCTTATAGGTACGGGGGATGTCATAACAGCATTCCAATTATAGTTCATATGCTCCAGGCGGTACAGATAGGAGCAATACACACCTATAATGGCAGGAAGAAAGAAAAAACAGGTAAATAAGGTATGCTGTGTCCACAAGCTGTACCATTCTTTCTGTAAAATTCCTATATTCTGCACATAGTTAAAGGTTCCCATAAAGGCAGGCAGTATCGGAAGGAAGATAAATGCAAGCCACACAGGACTATGCCGCAGCTTCATCCATTCCGCCTTTAGAATACGATAAAACATAATCACATCTCCTTTCTTACAAACAGGATACGGCCGGTACAATAAATAACAAGAAAGGCCAATACAAGAATAAAAAATCCTGTCCAATCGATTTCAGACCAGTAATAAGTGACAATACGGGTCTCACGGTTCCAATCCATTCCGGTAAGCATAAGTACGCCATAATAGCCCCATGGAGTCATCTTGGAAAACCAGGGCGGCAGATACATGGAAAAAAGTCCTCCAAAGCCCCCGATCAGCCCTACGGTAAGGGAAACCATCTGATTGACAAACAACAGGGATAAAATCTGCTGCAGCAATAAGAGGGTAACAGTTACACAGAATGTAAAAAGGAGATAGTATCCCATCCGGTCCAAAGGTGCCGATCCTGCAAACCCTTTTATATATCCGGTCAGAAGCATTACTCCAACCTGCAAAAGAATTACGAAAAGTACATAACAAGCACCGCACAGCAGCTTTGCATCAAACAGCCTTGCAGCGGGCATAACTGTTTCCAGAAGCTTTAAGGTCTGCCCCTTATGTTCTATATCACTGAGCTTTGAAGCAATTACAGCCGTAATTACCGGCATAAAAATTGCATTAAGCACGGGAAAATGGTACAGACACGCTAACCAGCCCTGCGCAAGATCATAGTCATCCATGTTACGAAATGAATAAAGCTCCCATAAAAGCTGAACGCCAATTAAGGCGACAACAATTATCCACAGCTTTCTATACCGGCTTTTCCTACATTCAACAAGCAAGGCCTTAATCATAGGCTCACCGCCGTTCCGGTCAGTTCCAGAAAAATATCCTCCAGACTTTTTTCGCGCTGTTCAATGCGCACCACCTGAATGTTATGCTCAAATAATTTTTTCGTATAATGGGCCAATTCCAAATCATCAAAGGCTGGCAGAAGAAGGTACTCCTGCTGTTTTTCAACGGCAATTTCCTGTTCCTGTAAAATAGATGCACTCCGCTCGTTATCCAGTGTGCGTATAGCGATACGGCGGCTGCTCTTTTGGTGAAGAGCGGATAAGCCGTTCTGGAAAACAAGCTCTCCTTTACTTATAATACCCACATTGGTGGCCATCTGATCAATTTCACTGAGCAAATGACTGGAAACCAATACCGTCATGCCGTATTCTTTAGGCAAAGAACAGATTAATTCCCGCATTTCCTGAATACCCGCCGGATCAAGACCGTTGGTGGGCTCATCCAGAATCAAAAGCTTCGGACTTCCCAAAAGGGCACAGGCCAGTCCGAGACGCTGCTTCATACCAAGAGAATATTGGTCTGCTTTCTTATCCTTCTGCTTTTCAAGACGGACAATATGCAGAACCCTGTCGATTTCTTTTTCGGGCAGACCTTTCAATGTACAAATGATCTGAAGATTTTCATAACCGTTTAAATGTCCGTAATAGCTGGGAGACTCTATAAGAGATCCGATATCTTTTAATATCGGTATCCGGTTTTTAGCGCTAACCGTTTTCCCAAAAACTGTGATACTTCCCGAAGTGGGCTTTACCAGTCCGAGTATCATTTTCAATGTAGTTGATTTGCCTGCCCCGTTGGGACCGAGAAAACCATATACGGCTCCCTCCGGAACAGACAGATCCAGATCCTTTACGCGCAAGTATTTGCCATATTGCTTACACAAGCCGTTTGTTTTAATGATATCAGCCATTTCAATACCGCCTTTCATAGTTATCAGTTGGAATACAAAAAACAGCATAGCATAGCCGGCTTACATAGACTTGTAAGCAACCTTACGTTTACCTTAAATATGAAATAACAGATATGAAATTTTTTTTATATACTTTATAATAAGTGCAGGTGATGGATATGAATAATATTTTTGAATGCAGGCTTCTGTTAGTGGACGACGAGCCTGAACTGCGGAAGATGCTGAAGGACATCCTTCAAAAAGAAGGATTTCAGAAGATATTAACGGCGTCTGATTGTAAGCAGGCAATGGAATTATTTCAAACAGCAAAACCGGACGGGGTGATTCTGGATGTTTCCCTGCCTGATGGTGATGGCTTTTCCCTGATGCGGGATTTTAGAAGTATATCGCCCGCTCCCGTATTGTTTCTGTCGGCCAGAGATGAGGATGAAAACCGCCTGCTCGGTCTGGGACTTGGTGCGGATGATTATATTACGAAGCCTTTTCTGCCCAGAGAACTGCTTCTTAGATTAAAAGGAGTTTTAAACCGCACGTATTTCCCCGTGTCGGTCCGGCAAATTGAAAAACCGGTTTTTCGCCTCGGTGAGACAGAAGTGAATCTGAACAGTGCCACGGTAAATCATAAAGGCAAATTGATGACATTGACAGCAAAAGAGTTTGTTTTGATAGAAAAATTATATGAAAACAGAGACAGCATTGTGACCGGAGACAGTCTTTGCAGGGCGGCATGGGGAGACGATTTGTACGGATACGAAAATACACTGATGGTGCATATCCGGCGTTTACGGGAGAAAATAGAACCTGAGCCCTCCTCTCCCTGTTATCTTCTCACTGTGCGGGGATTGGGGTACAAATTGATCGGAGTGAGCAAAGTATGAAAAGTATGATAAAAATTTTGGCACGTTATATAGGAAGTGCCGCAGGTATCGCATTAATCCTGCTGACCCTGAATATCGCCTTGCTTTTCTTCTGGCTAATGGCGTTCCAGCAAGAAAACGGATATGCATACCGGGTTTCCGAGGTCGCAAAAGGACTCCAGAAACAGGGAAATCAATATACACTTTCAGAAACCGCAAAGAAGGCGATGAATACCCGTTATGAATGGGGAATGCTGCTTAATGAGCAGGGTAGAATACTTTGGAGCATGAACTTGCCAAAGGAGCTCTTCAAAAACTATACGGTACCCGAGGTCGCCGGATTTACCAAATGGTATCTTGAGGATTATCCTGTTTATGTCTGGCGGCATAATGACGGACTTCTGGTAATGGGATGTCCCAAAGGGAGCATCTGGAAAACGGATTTTCAGATGCCACAAAAAGTAATGGATAAAACTCTCGTATGGATACCGATGATGCTTTCGTTAAACGGACTTGCGGCCGTGCTGCTCGCTTTGATGTTTGGAATGCGTTTATTCCGGTCTTTTCGCCTGCTTGCCGACGGAATAGAGCAAATGGCCAAAAAGCAGGCGGTGGAGCTGCCGGCCAATGGCATTTTAGGGGATCTTGCCATCCTTTTGAACCAGACCTCGCTACAACTGCAAAGGCAGGAGTCCGCCCTGAAAAAAAGAGATTATGCCCGAACCTCATGGATCGCCGGTATATCCCATGACATCCGTACGCCTCTGTCAATGGTAATGGGATATGCCAGCCAGTTGGAAGAAAATGTAGAGTTATCCCCATCCGGCAGAGAACAGGCCGTTATTATCCGCAAACAAAGCGAAAGAATCAAAACACTGGTAGAAGACTTAAATCTTGCTTCAAAGCTTGAGTATGATATGCAGCCTCTGGACAAATCAGAGATGCTCCTTGCGCCTCTGGTACGGAAAGTATTGGCTGATTTCTTGAATGGAGGACTTTCCGAGATATATTCCATAGATATACAGCTCGATCCTTCCGTCGGAAACATTAAAATTTCAGGAGATGAAAAATTGCTGAAACGGGCGGTCTTCAACTTGATCGATAATAGCGTACAGCACAACCCTCAGGGCTGTGACATTAAGATTATGCTGTACAGGCAATTCTCTCACTGCATACTCTCTGTTGCTGATAATGGAAGCGGTTTTTCAAAAGAAGCTTTGAAGCAGTTAAATCAGAAGGAAATTCCGGCCGGGGTACCAAGTCATGGACTTGGACTCACGATTGTCCGGCAGATAATCAAGGTTCATGAAGGAACAGTGGAATTCAAAAATCTTCCGTCAGGAGGATGTGAAGCAGTTCTGACCTTGCCCTGCTGATATATTTTTATTTTAATTTCTGAGACGCCTTCCACATGGCTGCATATTTTCCATGCTGTTCAAGCAGCTCCTCGTGTATTCCATTTTCCACAATTCTTCCATCATTTACTACCAGAATCTGATCCGCATGTCTCACGATCGGCAATGTATGTGCTACCATGATCACAGTCTTATCTGTTTTCATCAACTGCGAAATGGCTTGCTTCACCAGTAATTCATTTTCAATGTCCAAAGATGCTGTTGCCTCATCCAAAAGAATGATCGGACTATTCTTAATCAATGCTCTTGCTACGGACAACCGTTGTTTCTCCCCTCCTGACAACCGATTTCCGTTTTCCCCGACCTGCGTGTCATATCCATTTTTCATATCTCGGATAAATCCATCACAATTTGCCAGCCTACAGGCTTCTTCTACTTCTTCATCCGTTGCATCCGCTCTTGCATACCGGATATTGTTCCTTACCGTATCATTGAACAAAAATACATTTTGATCAACTGCCGAAATATTTGACAGTACCTGTTCGGACGATGCTCCTTTGGTATCACACCCGCCTATTCTTATCCTTCCGCAATCCGGAAGATAGTATTTTGCTATTAGATTAAGAATAGTGGATTTACCCGAGCCGGAATCACCTACAATTGCAGTAAAGCTATTCTGCCTGATTATGAAGCTGACATCCTTTAATACTTCCTCTCCACGGTTATAGGAAAATGCAACATGTTCAAATTCAATACCGGAATCCATAGGCTGGAATCCTGTCACGTCTGCCGCTCCTTCCTCTTCTCCCAGAATTCTTTCAATATTTTCCCTGGACAGCATCAAATTCTTATAGGATAAAAAAAGAATGAACAGCGAACCATTGGACTTCGCCACATACAAGGGAAGCATAGTCAGTAAAATCAATAACTCCGGTGTTATTGCCCTTGGCAGGTAAGCATTTACAGTCAACATAATAATAATCGGAAGAGCCAGCCAGCTGATCCCCATGTAAATGGAGCCAATTGGAAGCACTACTTTTTCAAACTGATAGCTGATATCTGAATAATCCTTCATAGCTTTTGTCAGGACTTCATTTTTTCTTCCACCCATGCCATAGGCCCGAAGCGTCTGCATTCCTGATATGTATTCCGTAATGGCACTGACATTTTCCTGTCTTGCCCTGTTCTTTTTTGTCCCATGAAATTTTACCTTCCGTATCGTCAGGTACATGGTCGGAATCAGCAGTAAAGATGAAATAATAAGAACAATTCCCACCGGCAGATATATGCAGGCCGCTGCCAGTCCGGATGCCATTACAAGAACGGAGAGTTTCACAATATCCGAAAGCTTATGAGTAAGAATTTGTTCATAATCAGCCACTTCACTGGATGCTCCATTAATGTAAAATCCGGTTTTGTTCTTTATAAAACGGTTCAGCGGTATTCTTTTCATCTTATCGCCAAGAGCGATCCTGATGTTTCTGCTTACATCGGAACCACCAATTTGGCTGCCTACATAAGAGACCGAATACAGAATAAGCCTTGTAATAAAAATTCCTGCAACAACAAAGGTCAGAATGAACAACTCGTTAATATGAATGCCTGAACCAAAAATCAGTTCCAGTATCTGATACAATATCAAAAAGCTGCTGATACTAAGTAATCCTTCCACGACGATTCCTGTTATGGACAGCTTTAACATTCTTCCCATCCGGAATACTTCTTGTTTTTTCACACTAATTTCCCTCCATTTTCACTTTACTCTGCGAAGGAGAAATATACTGCATCTCTCTTGCCGTATTGTAATCTTTCCATGCCTTAGCAAAATATGTGCTGTTTTGCAATATTTCATCCCAGGTCCCTACCCGCTCTATCGTTCCATGCTCTACCACCGCTATCCGGTCACAGCTTTGTACGATTCCAAGTCTGTGAGCCACAATAATAACAG
>JAEWPN010000211.1 GCA_023399455.1 Bacillota bacterium | reverse complement strand
TAACGGAAAGGTGATTTTTTTGTATAACAATCTGCCTCCCCCCGCAAAGCAGGGGGATTTTTGTTTCGTATGTCTACGTTTCTCTTTTGAGAAACTCCGTCACACTCAACAGGCTAAAGCCCATAATTAAAAAACCGGCCCCTTCACTTGGGCCGGTTTTTCTCTCCGATCGATTAAGTCATATTGGCAAAACGTTCCACCGCTTTTGTAAAACTCGCTATCGTCTTGTCGGCATCGCCGTGCTCGATTCCATCCTTTACACAATGGTTAATATGACCCTCTAAAACCACTTGTCCAACTTTATGGAGAGCAGATTTCGCCGCATTGATTTGTGAAAGTATGTCTTCACAGGGAACATCCTCGTCCACCATTCTGTCAATTGCCTGTACCTGACCAACGATCTTGCTCAGGCGCCGATGCAGATTATCGGAATCCATACACTGTTTCATATTAATAACCATGCCTCTCTCATAGCCTGCAAACTTTGGGCCGCAGGCACAAATTTGCGTGTGAAAAATTCATTTTTCACACTAATAACCATACCTTTCTCATACCCTTGGGGGTATCTGTACAAAATATTATGGAATAAATCGGAGAAATTGTCAATAAGCTGCTTTCCATTTACAGACAGGACATAGTATAATAAAATTACTATCCCTAAGAAAGGAAAAAACACCATAATGAACGGCATGGAAATCGAAAGAAAGTTCACAATAAAAGAATTGCCCGATAACCTCAGTTCTTATCCGTCTCACCATATAGAGCAGGCTTATCTTAACGTAGATCCCGTCATCCGGATCAGAAAACAGGACGAGGAATATTATCTGACCTATAAAGGAAAAGGACTCTTTGCAAGAGAGGAATACAACCTGCCTTTAAACAAAGAATCCTATTATCATCTGCTCGAAAAATGCGACGGCAATACGATATCCAAACGAAGATATTTGATTCCCGCAGGCGGTTCTTCACTTACCATCGAGCTGGACATCTTTGACGAGCCGCACGCTCCCCTCGTTATTGCCGAAGTAGAGTTCTCCACGGTGGAGGAAGCGGAGTCTTTTCTCCCTCCCGAATGGTTCGGCGAGGATGTGACCTATGACCATAGATACCATAATTCCAACTTGATTTAGCCCTTCGCCGGTCCAGTGGATTCCCGCACGATCAGCTCTGCCGGAAATACAATGTGTTCATAGGATTTCCGTCCGGCAATAATGTCGAACAGCAGCTTGATGGTAGTCTTTGCCATCTCCTTAACCGGCTGTTTGATGGTAGTAATTGCCGGATTATAATATTTCCCTACGTCTATGCCGTCATATCCTGCGACGGAGACATCTTCCGGGATTCTCATGCCCGCTTCCAAAAGAGCCCTGCATGCTCCCACCGCCAGCATATCCGCGGTGGCGAATATTGCGGTAAATTTTTCACCGGATTCGATGAGCTTTTTCGCCGTAATATATCCGTTTTCCATGGAATAATGCTCGATGTCATCCTCCACCCGGCGCACAAGTTTCTCATTGAAGGCGATGCCTGCCTCCGAAAGAGCATCCCTGTACCCCTCCAACCGAAGCTGTCCGATACTGTTAATTTCGGACTCTGCCGACAGAATCGCTACATTCCGATGTCCAAGACCGATAAGATGAGCGGTCATGACATAGCTTTCCTTTCTATCGTCCACCGCTATGCTGGAATATAACACTCTGCTGATATTCTCCGGCACAGCAGTTCCTATAGTACTGAATATGTAAGGTACCGTAAGGTTCTCGATCTTCTCCTGCGAATGGAAGAAATAGCCTCCCAGGAAAATGATTCCACGAAGCCTTTTTTCCTTCACCAGCTCTAAGGCAACATCCACCTCGTCCTCGTAATACTCTACATGCTTAAGTACGAGAGAATACTTTTTCTTCTGCGTCTCTTCTTCAATTACCTTGATCATATCGGAAAAAAGCGGATTCGTAATACCCTTTACGAGCACCGCAATGCTTTTTGCATCGATTCTTTTCAAATTCCTCGCGCTGTTATTCGGAACAAAACCCGTAGCCTTTATCACATCCATAATCATGTTCTTCGTCTCGGGATTAATGTCCGGATGATTATTGATAGCTCTGGAAACCGTACTGATGCCTACTCCGCACTGCTTTGCAATATCCTTAATAGTAATTTCAGGCATGATACATCCCTCCATATTTTTCCTATATCCCCGTCATTTAAATTCTTCCGTATAGCTTTGTTATCTTCCGGATTCTTTCCGCCAGCTCATCGTCAAGCTGACCCGGAAGCAGCCGCCATTTCCAATTATCCCCCAAGGTGGAGGGCGTATTGATTCTCGCCTCCGAGCCAAGGCCAAGATAATCCTGAACCGGAATGATCGCCGTGTCCGCAACGCTGGCTAACGCGGCGCGGATAAAATCCCAATGAATATCCTTTTTCGTCTTTATGTTTAAATATCGCTTGGCAAAGTTCTTATCTCTTCTGTTAAAGGTGGTATACCAGCCTACTGTCGTATCGTTATCGTGAGTTCCCGTATAGACTACGGAATTGTTCGTGTAGTTATGAGGAAGATAGTCGCTTTCCTCTCTCGAATCGAAGGCAAACTGTAAAATCTTCATCCCCGGATAACCGGTCTTTTTTACCAGCTTGATGACACTTGGCGTAAGGAATCCCAGATCCTCTGCAATCACCGATTTGTTGCCAAGCTTAGCTTTCATGACCTTGAAAATGTCGTAGCCCGGCCCCTTCTTCCACTCTCCGAACTCTGCGGTCGGATCGCCGTAGGGAATGGCATAATATTCGTCGAATCCCCTGAAATGGTCAATCCTTACTACATCATAAAGCACATAGCAATAGGTGATCCGGCGCATCCACCATTCATAGTCTGTTTTTTGGTGGTATTTCCATTCATAGAGAGGGTTTCCCCACAATTGACCGGTAGCGGAAAAAGCGTCCGGCGGACAGCCTGCCACCCCGATAGGAGTACAAGTGCCATCCAACTGAAACAGTTCCGGGTTAGCCCATGTATCCGCACTGTCAAAAGCTACATAGATAGGAATATCTCCTACAATACTTATATTTTTCTTATTGGCATATTCCTTCAATGCAAACCACTGCTTCGCGAAAAGGAATTGCTGAAATTCATAGAATTCCACTTCCTCCGCGTATTTCTCCTCATAAGCCTTCATAGCGGAAGCCTTGCGCAGCTTGATATCCTCATCCCATTCTATCCAGCTTACGCCCTTGAAGGAATTTTTTACCGCCATATAAAGTGCATAGTCGAAGAGCCAGTGTGCATTCTCCTTCTTGAATTCCTGAAATTTCTCATTCTTAGCTATCTTGCTTTTCTTATATGCCTTTTTCAATATTTTCGACCGTGACAGGTAGATTTTTTCATAATCCACATACATGTCATCGCTTCCGAAATCGCATGCATTACAGTCCTCTTCGGTAATCCATCCCTCCTTAACGAGAGCCTCCAGATCTATATAATACGGATTCCCTGCAAAGGTGGAAAAGGATTGATACGGAGAATCTCCGTACCCTGTAGGACCGAGAGGAAGTATCTGCCAATATCTCTGCCCTGCCTTTTCCAAAAAATCGACGAACTCATACGCCTGCCTGGAAAACGTACCGATGCCGTACTTAGACGGAATGCTCGATACCGGTAATAAAATGCCGCCTTTTCTCATAGTTCCTCCCATTAACCCTTCACCGCTCCGGCTACAACGCCTTCGATAATGTATTTCTGACATGTCAGATAGAATATAACGATGGGAATGATCGACAATACCAGCATCGCCATGAGCGCTCCCATATCCTTATTCCCGTTAGAGCCCACGAGCATCTGTACTACAACCGGAATCGTCTTATACTGCGTACTGATACCGATTACCAAATAGGGCAGAAGGAAGTCGTTCCATATCCACATCGCATTTAAAATGGCTACCGTAATCGCCGTAGGCTTGAGTATCGGAAATACCACTCCAAAAAAAGTCTGTAACGGATTGCAGCCGTCGATCATGGCCGCCTCTTCTATTTCTAACGGAATGGATTTCACAAAACCCGCAAACATGAATACGGACAAGCCCGCCCCGAAACCAAGATACAATAAGCACATTCCCAGAGGGTTTCTTAAATGAAACTTATCCGCAAGGCTGGTCATCGTAAACATGACCATTTGGAAGGGTACGATCATGGAAAACACGAACATATAATACAGAATCGTGGAATACCTGGACTTTACCCTCGTAATGTAATATGCAGTCATGGAGGTGAACAGTATGATCAGTCCGACGGAAATGATCGTAATGAAAAACGACCAGCCGATGGCCTTGAAAAGTCCCGTCTTGATCAAACCGTTCACATAGTTTGTAAGCCCTACAAAAGTCTCCGAATCGGGAAGGGAAAAAGGGTCCTTACTGATGAAAAATTTCCCTTTAAAGGAGTTATTTAAAATAAACAGCAGCGGATAAAGTATCGCGACTGTCAAAACACTTAACAACACAAAAAATATTTTATTGGAAAATCTGCTTTTTGCCGATGTCATCAATGCTCTACCTCCTTACTTCTCGTAAACGATAACTGCACTAACGCAATGAGCGCTACTATGATAAAAAATACTACTGCCTTCGCCTGACCAACACCCTCATATCCGGTCCTTCCATAGAAGGTCTCGTAAATGTTCAGCGCAAGCATCTGTGTCTTTTTCATCGGCGCGCCGTCAGTAAGCGCCTTGTTCTGATCGAACAGCTTAAAGCTGTTTGACAGCGTTAAGAACAAACAAATCGTAACGGAGGACATTACCATCGGGATTTTGACCTTGATCAAGGTCTGCCATGGCGTCGCTCCGTCGATCTTCGCTGCTTCTATCAAATCTCCCGGCACATTTTGAAGGCCGGCGATGTAGATGATCATCATATAGCCTATCATCTGCCAATTCATAAGGAGCACTAAGCCCCAAAAACCGTAGGTCGCATTGGATACGATCGTCGTTTCATATTTATATAAAATAGCATTAATCATCTGCTGCCATGTATAGCCAAGCACAATACCGCCGATTAAGTTCGGCATAAAAAATACAGTTCTGAATATATTCGTTCCTTTGATTTTTCTCGTAAGTAATAGCGCAATCGCAAATGCAAATAAATTGATCGTCAATACGCTGATTACCGTAAATGACACTGTGAAGCCCAAAGCGCTTGTAAATCCCTGCCCGCCGGAGAAGGCCGTTTTGTAATTATCAAACCCTACCCATTTCGCATTGCTTACCGTGGTGAATTTACAAAAAGATAAATACACCCCCTGCACAAAGGGAATAATAAAAGCAAACGCGAAGGCTATTACCGTAGGAAGGGTAAATATCAAAAAATATTTTTTTAATGTCTTTTCCATAGTCCGTCCTCCTCTTCGCAAATTTCGAAAAACACTCCGCAGCCGAGGCTGCGAAGTGTCTCTTTACTCAACTTGCTGATAAACAAATATTCATTAAAATATTAATCTTATGTCTATATACTACTCTGAATCGAAATATTTATCAAATCCTTTTTCCGTAACAGGAATTACTGTGCCGTTGCGGATTTCTCCTCTGCCCATCTCGTAACTACCAGGTCTTTTACTTCATCCCATGTCATATTTTTGTTGCAGTACTCGAGAAGAGCTGCGCCGAAATCATCCTTGAATGCCTGGCTGGGGAAGGTTGTAAAGTTCCATGTTACGCTGGTCTTTCCGTTTTCCATATAACGATACATCTCTTTTGCAAGAGGATCGGTCGGTTTTTCATCATCGCCGAAGGTAGTGAACGGTGCGGAGTTTCCTAACGAATTAACCATATAGTCCTTGCCTGCATCTGAAGAAATCATCCAGTTAACAAAATCTAAAGTCGCTTTCTGATCTGCTTCTGAAGCCTGGCTGTTAACACACCAGAAGTTCTCTGTGCCGGTGCAGAGTCCCTGATTCTCTTCGCCGGGAACGCCGGTGTAGATAGGCATGAATTTAACATTCTCTTCCTTTACCGTATTGCCTTCTACTGTAGAAATCTGTCCCCACGCCCAGTTGCCGTTCTGAACCATAGCGCACTGTCCGAGAGCGAACTCAGCCATAGAATCCGTAACTGCCTTGCTTCCAAGAAGTCCGGGTGCAACGGTGGAGTTGTTGATGTATAAATCGAAAATGTTCTTGTAGTTATCGGAATATGTGAATTCGATAGCTGCCATGTCACTTACCTTGTTATCTTTGTATTCATAGTAAACCGGAATGTTTGCAAGGTGTGTCTGCCATCTCCAGTCTTCACCGGGAAGAAGAGAGGTGGAAGCGAATACGCCTTCAATACCCAGGTCCGCTTTCTTCGCTGTCATATCTTCTACAACTTCCTTCAGCTTGTCGAAGGAATTGATTTCGTCAACGCTCGCTGCTTTTGCACCGTCAAGCGAGAAATACGCCTGCATGATCGCATCGTTATAAATGATTCCGTAAGATTCTACCGTGTAAGGAACGCCGTATACGCCGCCGTCTTCACCGCTAATTGCAAGGCCTTTATCGGAAAGAGCGTTGTAAAGCTCGGAACCGGATAAATCGAGACAGTAATCCTTCCAGCTATTGTAACCAACCGGTCCGTTAATCTGGAACAGAGTAGGTGCATCCTGACCTGCGATTTCAGATTTCAATACTTCTTCATATGTACCGCTCGCCGCAGTTACGACCTTAACCTCTACACCAGTCTCTGAGGTGTAAGCTGCTGCGATTTCCTGCCACTGCTCATCAACTTCGGGCTTGAAGTTCAGGTAGTATACGCTTCCGCCTTCTGCCGATGCGCTCTCATCTGCCGGAGCCGCATCTTCCGCTGCAGGTTCCGCCGTCTCTTCCGCAGGCGCCGTCGTCTCTTCTGTCGCCGCAGGTGTTTCTGCTGCAGTGCTGCCGCAGCCAACCAGCATGGAGGAAACCATCGCTACACAAAGTAATGCACTAATCAGTTTCTTTTTCATAATGAATACCTCTCCTTTTTTTGTGAATAAGTTTTTTGGTACCGTTTTCGGTATCGTTATCGGTAACGTTTCCGAACATATATAAAGCATAGCATTCCGCCTAATAATTTGCAACAGTTTTTTCGTAATTTTTCGTATTTTTGTCACAAATGATACAAACGAAATGCTCGTTTTTGTTAATATTTAATAAATACCATCGTCTTATAAATTATTTGCCGCCTGCATATTCTTTCTGTACTCGGTAGGAGATACTCCGCATACGTTCCGAAAGATTTTCATGAAGTGCTTCTCATTCTCGTAACCCACTTTTTTACTGATTTCCACCACTCGCATTTCCGTCTGTGCAAGGAGCTTCTTCGCCTCCTCTACCCGGAATTCCTTTAAGTAATTTACGAAATTTCTGCCGGTATATTGTTTGAATACATAGGAAAACAGCGAATAATTCATGGATACATGATTAGAAACCACTGCCATGTTCAAATCCTTATCGAAATTCTCCTCAATAAAGCCGATAGCCTCCTGCATCTTCTGCTTGTTTTTATAATCATCGAATTCCTCGTCCAGCCTATCGTGAAATTCCATCAGCCAGCCGGTGAATTCTTCCGTAAAGGAATCGATATCGGGGAAGCTGTAAATATCCTTGAACCTTTCGGCCTCCTGTGCTGCCTGCTGCATCACGTTCTGGTAGATTCCCACTACCGAATCGATCAGTGACAGGATGTCTTCTTCGAAGGTGACCGCGGAATATTTCTTCCGCTTCGTATCCTTAACGATCTGCCTTATACTGGTCAATGATTCTTCGATTCTGCTCGTTCCGATTTGCTGGGCAATCTGGCGCATCTTCTCCGTATTGGGCTTATCGGCATCCGTGCGTATTTCTTCGAAATTCACCTCATAGCGCCCGGTACAGAAAGCTTCTTTTCTTGCAGCCTTTGCTTCCTTATAAGCAGCCTTTAAATATTCCATGCCCTGATATCTTCTACTGATTCCCGTATGACATCCGGACAGTTCTTCCTTAAGAAACCGTTCCTTCTCAGTTCCCACAATTATGTAAACCGAGCTTTTTTCTATATCCTTCCAGTACATGAATTTCTCGCCGGAAGCTTCCGGGACCTCCTGCATCTGAGTACAGAGAATATAATAGTCCTTGCTGACGGGCATCTCCTCGAACCACTCTGCCACCATCTGCATTTCCTTACGGGTCACATCTGATGTCATCACATATTTCAATTGATTTTTTCCAATACTTCTCAGCTCAGCCTCCTGAGCTTCCCTTTGAAGGAGCTCTTTCTGAAAAGTCTCGAGAATTGCTTTTACCTTATCCCGTTCCACCGGCTTTAAAATGTATTCCCGAACTCCTCCCCTCAGCATCTCCACCGCATAGGAAAAGTCGTCGTAGCCGCTGACCGCCACGATAAGAGGCCTATGGGGAAGCGCCTGAACAGCCGAAACCAGTTCTATCCCGTCCATTTTGGGCATACGGATGTCAGTGAACATCACGTCTATTTTCTGGCTTTGCAACATCTCGTAAGCACTCTGCCCGTTATTACACTCTAAAATAGTATCCACCGGAACGCCGGAGCGCTGTATCATCGTCTTAATTCCCTGCCGTATCATTTTTTCATCTTCTACAATGAGTAATGTATTCATTTAGAGTCCTTCTTTTTTCCGTAAGGGTATCCTTACCATGATCTTTGTATAACAGCCCAGCTTAGAGGCTATTTCAATCCCGTAACGTTCTCCGAAGCTCATCTTTATTCTATCCTGTACGTTCTTTAAGCCGATACCATTACCGGAACCGCCGCCGGCCTCGATTTCTCCCGAAATCTTTTTATAAAGCTCGCTTACTTCCTTCTCGCTCATACCCTTTCCGGCATCCGTTATCTCTATGATGCAGTCGTCGCCGTTAACGAAACCCTTAACGTATATGCTGGTATCCTCCGCCATTTCCTCTATGCCGTGATAAATGGCGTTTTCCACAATGGGCTGTAACGACATCTTGGGAATCTCCTGCTTATAAATAATGTCACTTATGTTCAAGGAAAGATAGATTTCGTAGTCGAAGCGGAGGTTGATCAGCGCCAGATAATTCTTGATATAGTCGATTTCCTCCTCCACCGTCACATTTCCGGATACCCAGCGCATACTGTAGCGCAGCAGCTTCCCAAGGGAGGTCACTGCATCCGATATTTCATATTTTTCATCAATTTCCGCCATCATTTTAATGGATTCCAGCACATTGTATATGAAATGAGTGTTGATCTGATTCTGGAGAGCTTTAATCTCCGAATTCTTTACCAGACGTTCTCGGTTGATATTATCCTCCATAAGCTGCCTGATTCGCAGAAGCATCTTGTTTATCTGAGTACCCAGCTCACCCATTTCATCGGTCCCGCACCCCTCGATCACCACACCCAGGTCACCCTTTTGCACTTCTCTGATAGAAAAGAGTATGCTGTAGAACTGGCTCAAGAGGCTCTTTACCACGAAATTGATAAGAACGATCAGGCACATGAGTATCCCCACCATAATGAGAATAAAAAATGCCCGCATATTGTGGATCCTTCCGATTTCGGACGCGATGCTGTCCACATAGATCAGACTGCCTGACAGCTCCTTTACAGGAAGAAATCCTACCACAAAGGGCTCTCCGTCTATTTCCGTATAATAAGTATGGCTTTCTTCTTTTCCTCCGGAAACCGTATTCTTCAAAATATATTCTATGTAGCTGTCCTGATTGTCCTTTTCCGTACCGTAATGGCGTTCCCCGCCATCGTCGGCAAAGCAGCTCCACCGCCCCGGCCTATCCTCATACAGCTCAGGAAACATAGTGTCCATGGACATGGCTACCTCAAGCACGCCCAGATCGCCGTTCTCAAAATCCTCAATGGGCGTTACGAGAGACATTATTTTTTTATTCTGGTCCATCACATAGGAGTCGAAGATCATATCTGTGTAATCATATTTCCAGCCATAAATGTCCGTATCTTGGGCCCAGTCCAGGCGCTCCATTCTCTCCCTTTTATAGAGGATGGGCATCATTTCCTGAAGAGAGTTGCTGTCCGCATAGACCCGGATCTGATAAAGATATGGATTGCTGTTTACCATTCTCTCCAAAGAAGCGATGTTGACATTATAGAATTCCCTCAACTCCTCAGTGCTCATTGGCTGTCCATTTTTAATGCTGCCCAGACAATCCGTCAAAAACGCATCGCTCAGGAAAAATTGAGTGGACATGTTGATGGAATCCACGTTTTTCAGTATGCGGGTATAGCTGCTTTCCATACTGTATTCCATACTGCTTCGCTTTTCCCTGACCGCACTTTCCTCCATGCTGTAAAAAAGGTACATGGAAAAAAAGACGATGGGCACGATGACGAAAGCAATGATGATAACCGTGAACTTTATATTTAATTTTAGGCCCTGCCATTTTTCTCTTATCCGCTTCATCTGTTTCCATTTTCCATCCTGTTGCCCTTAATGAATTCCAAGCTTCTCCTTAGCCTCGATCATCCGCTTCGTCTTTTCCTCCATGACTGCGGCAAATCCAAGCTCCTGCCTCTTTAGCACAAATTCCTCCAAGATGCTGTCAAATTCCTCTTCGGAGGAAGAAAGCAGCAGTTTCGGCAGATAGCGGCCCCAAAGATCTTGTATCTTCATGTCCGCATAGCCCACCTTAGAGTCCGTCTCCAGGTCTATCGTATACTGCTCCAAATAATGAGTGTACGGGTAGGTCCACTCCTCCAGCTGGCCGAGAGGCTCCGAAAGCGGCGGCTTCCATTGAAGCTGCATCACATTATTCTGGAACATCCAGTAGGCGTCGTCTCCGCCGTACAGTCTGTCGTATTCCTTCCTGTCCGTGTTGAGGAGATCCATTACATCCTCTCGCGGTACAGGCTCACCCTCCACCACGTCATAGGTTACCCCTTCTACGCCCAGGTAAGTTGCTTTCTGCCCTTCCTCACTGATGAAGTAGCTAAAAAGTGCAATCGCCCGGTCCGGATATTCACAGTTCTTGGAAATGAAGGTTACCGTCCAGCCGGTGATTCCCGGACCAGGAAGCATATAATCATCTCCCGCAGAATTCTTCGGACCGTCCACCGCGATATAAATGCTCTCAGGATTATTTTTATAAAGCACCTTCTGCTGGGCATCCAGATCCGTCCGCTGGTAAATCATGCAGAAATATCTCCCTTGCTTTATCTTCTCCTCCATCTGAGTTCTCTGGTCGATGAAAATATCCTCCTTCAGATACCCCTCTTCTCCAAGCTGTCTGAATGCTTTCATCCATCTGATGTATTCCGCATCCGTAAATCTGTCATAATATTTTCCGTCCTGCTCATAGGGAACCGCAAGGAAGTTCTGCAAAAACTGGTCGAAAGAATCGCAGCCCTTGGCGGTAAAAGCATGAGCGCCAATGGGAATTAACGGCTGCCCGTCTACCGCAGGAAACATCTCCGCCGCCTTTCGCACCGCCTCCATAAAGCCCTCCGGCGTAGTCATGTCAGGGCTTCCGATGGCCTCGTATATATCCTTGCGCACCAAAAACGTCTGGTTAGAGCCGATATTGCCGTAAGTCTCGTAATCTTCCGCCAGATAGCTGGAGTTGGGATAGCAATAGATATTGCCGTCCCCCCTCGTATACCATTCACACACCTTATCGTTCGTCACCTGCCAGAAATATGGATCGTAATCATCCGCCAGCTCGTTCAGGGCATATACCATATCCCGGTTAATCATCTCATCAATCTGCGGTTCCCACCAGCCAAGCGTAATGATGTCCGGCAGCGTATCAGAGGAAATGAGCGCATTGAGCTTCTCCGACTCATTCCCCTTGGGCGTGATGAAATCGATGTTTACTCCGGTGTCCTCCGTAATCTTCTTCGAAACGGCGTTGCCACCCCACGGGGTGGTGAACCAGGAGAAATTGATGTACCAGTCCAAGGTAATGATTTCTTTATCTTCCATTTCTGACACTTCCGTCATATTTGAAGAAGAGCTTTTTCCTGCGTTCTCCGCCTCACCGCATCCCCATAGTCCCAATGCCAAAAGCAAGGCTGCTGCCAAAATTCCTGTCCATTTTCTATCAGAATCCTTTTTTATATCTTCTGTCATTCTGCTCTCCACTTAGCCAAATAAGCCTCCTGTTTCTTTATGTCCAATATATCAAATTGTCCATAAAGAAACAAGGAGGCTAATATATTATTCCTTTACACTTCCCGATGAAATGCTGCTGATAATGTATTTCGAGCAGAAGCAGAATACAATGATAATCGGAACAACCGAAATTGCAACTGCTACATATGTGGCGCCGATATTGGTGGCGATATCCCTCACCGAATTGAGTGAAGCAATCATAACGGGCAGAGTAAACTTCCTCTGTGAATTCAGTATAACGAGCGGAAGCAGGTAGCTGTTCCACGAGCCGATGAAGATACCGATTGCCATGGTGGCAATGCCCGGTGACATAATCGGAAGTCCTATTTTATGAAAAATATAGAACTCGTTTGCCCCGTCGATCCTCGGAGCCTCCAACAGCGACTTGGGCATGACCGAAAGCAAATACTGTCTGAGAAAAAACACCGTTGCCGGAGACGCGACGGACGGAACGATAAGCGGAATAAAGCTGTCAATCAGTCCGAGCTTCGTTGATAAATCATAAAATCCTAAAAGTCCAAGCTGTGCCGGAATCATCATGGAAACAATGATAATGGTAAAAATCACTTTTCTTCCCTTAAAACGGTAGAAAGCAAAGCCGAAAGCGGTAAGCGATGAAAAGTAAGCCGCTAACACCGTGCTGAGTACCGAGATGAAGATACTGTTGGCAAAGCCTCTTGGAATATTCAGATTAGCCTTGACTACCGCCCAGTTCTTCATCAGATAATCGCTGGGGATCAGAGTAAAGCTCTTCATGATATCCGTGCCCTCTCTGGTAGAGTTTACTAACATCATGATAAAAGGCAGAAGGCATATCATCGAAAGCAAAAGGAGCAGCAGGTAAATAATCGTTTGATTCACTTTCTTTGTCATTTAATCCTCCTCCTTCCTTTTTTTTGAGTACATCATCAGGTATACCAAGATGGAGCATATACAAATAATGAAGAAAAGGATAAACGCTATAGCGCCTGCATATCCGATCTGTCTGTTCTTAAACGCCATTGTATACAAGTGCATAACTGCTGTATTTACTGCACGCACCTGCTTCTGCTGGCCTAACGTCATCAAATAAGGAATGTCGAATAGCTGCAGACCTCCGATCAAGGAGGTAATCGCTACATAAAGCATAATCGGTTTTAAAAGAGGAAGTGTGATTTTCCCGAAAACCTTCCACCTTCCTGCACCGTCGATAGCTGCGGCCTCATAATAATCTCTGTTAATTCCCTGAACGCCTGCCATAAGCATGATGAAAGAATTACCGAACCACATCCACGCGCCGATGACTCCCACCGACGTTCGCAGCAGAGGAGGAGTTCCCATCCAGTCCACACTCTCACTTATGATTCCAAGGCCTCTCAAAATCTGGTTGAAAGAACCGAATTTCCAGTCTAACATCGTTTTGAACAAATAAGCCACAGAGGTGGCTGCAATCAGGTTCGGAAGATAAAACAAAGCTCTGAAAATGCTCAGTCCCCTTGTCCGGTACTTCATGTCGCTGAATACTATTGTCAACAGAAACGCTATGCCAAGCTGTAAAATAATATTGATGCTCCATATATTTACCGTATTTCCAAACGCTTCCCACAGTAATTTGTCCTTAAATACCCTTATGTAATTGGTAAGTCCTACCCAAGTAGGAACGTTGAAGCCGCTGTAATCCGTAAAACTCAAATACAGAGTACGGGCTACAGGGTAGATATTAAATGTAAGAAACACCAAAACAAAGGGTGCAATAAATGCGTACCCCATGTTATCCCGATTGTGAAGCCCTTTTATTTTCTTCGTTTTATCCGCTGCCTTCACCTTTCCACCCGCTTTCTTTTCCATCTTTTTTTATCATTCAATCGGGAATCACGGTATGACCCGTGATTCCCGAGCAGTAACTTTTATTTTTTATTATCTTACTACCGTAATTTCAGGGAAGGTGGCCTCTACCTGCATATAGAAATCTTCAATTGCTTCTTCCTTCGTCATCTCACCCTTTTGTACTGCTTCGATGGATGCTCCCCAGAAGCCGCCGATGGTATCATCATATTTCGTCTTTACGGAATAGTCGATATCCTGAGCTTCCCCCATGTAGAACTCATATGTTTTCTGATTGCCGAAGGATTCGTTCGTATAATCCTTGTTCGCTTCCAGAACTGCTGTGTTGGACACAACATCGCCATTGGAATTTTCCAGCCACCACTGCGCGGTTTCGTCATTCAAGGTACAATATTTTACGAAGTCCCAGGCTGCATCCTTTTTCTCGCTGTATGTGTTGATTCCCAGGAAGGTACCGCCGCCGAAGTAAGAGGAAGGTCCTTTGCAGATTCCGAAGTTACCCTTGTTATCCGCTGCGTTATCACGAACGATCAGAGCACCCCAGGAAGGCAGGGAATAAGAAAATACCTGCGTCATTTCAGCGCCTTCCAACTCTGCCAGATCGCTCCAGCCTGCATTCAGCGGAAGCTCGCCCGCCATGGAAGCATACCATGCAGCCGACCATTCCGGAGCAAAGGCTACCAGCTCATCCTGATATAGCGTAGCAGCCGTATCCATATAAGCTTTGGCCGTATCGCTTAAGTTCAGGACACTGTCCTTAACCCAAGGCTCCTGCGTATTTACATACCATCTTAAATTCCCTGTATCGGAGAAGATTCTATAGCCCGCATCCTTTACTTCTTTCGCCGTTGCAAGAATGGTATCGAAATCCTTGAATTTTTCTGAGATGAATTCTGGATCGTCATTTCCGTAAATTTCCTTTGCGAGGTCACGACGGTAAATGATACTTCCCGGGGTTACCTGATAGCTGAGCGCTCTCTGGATACCCTGAGCATCCTTGCCCGCTTCATATACATAATCTACGATAGTGTCTTTGTAGTCGTCTACGTTGTACTGTGACAAGTCATCAAAAAATCCTGCTTCGAAGAAGTTAGGAAGCATCTGGGGCTCACCTACGATTACATCCACCTCGCTTGATTTCGCGCCGAGCGCGGAGGTGAGTTTCGTGGAATAATCTGCCGGAGCAATTACTACTACCTCTACTTCATTTCCCGTTTCTTCCGTATAACGTGCCGCAAACTGCTCTAAGTCTGCCGCCAGCGTCCATACTACGATTTTATCGCCGCTTCCCGCAGCGGTGTCGGTGCCTTTATCATCTGTCGTTTTTTCGGTACTGTCCGCCGTCTCCGTACCGGATGTCCCGCCTGTTGTTTCGCTGGCACTTCCTCCGCATGCTGCGAGAGATAATGTCATCATTCCGGCAAGCATTAATGCCGTCAGTCTTTTAAACTTCATTTCATATCCTCCTCGTATTATAAGTTTATAGACCTCAATCATAGAGGCTATAGACTTATTTTTTATGATATAGGTATTAGATGAATTGTTGGTCATCTTGTTATACCTACATTGTTAATAAGTTGCTTTATAGTC
>JAEWPN010000202.1 GCA_023399455.1 Bacillota bacterium | reverse complement strand
ATCAATATAATGGACTTCCAGTTTATCAATTTGAGTTACTTTATTATTTGTTTGGGTTTTTGCTTCAGATGTACTGCCATACAAAGATATTGATATTAAAAGTGCCGACAATAGCACTAGAAATTTTCTCATAGTATAACTCCCCTTTATAGTTTTATAAACTTCCAAATACGTTAGACTTTACTACATTTATATACTCCGATAGTTTTAACTTATTATCATCTCTACTCCGACATGCATATCCCAAATCTCTGCATATTGCTTCTATTTTAATACAAAAAATGTCATAATTAACATTATCAATATAAATGTCTCCATCTGATCGTTTGGCTTGTAACCATTGCCTAGCATCATCTAAAGGATGCCCTGGCGCAAATGAACCAATATTAAAAATCTTATGGTTTACTTGTGTAATCCATCCTGCTCCAACTTCTGATATTGCCCCCCATGAATTACCCATATCTTGACTCGTAACATATATTACATAAATCTTTTGGGTTGATATACTATCCACAAAAAAATTTCTCAGATATTCATAAATTTCCATGTCATCAGGTATTCTAGCTTCTTCATCATCACAATTTGTATATAAAATATCTTTACTAGAAACACCATTATACAATAACATGTTATAAATAATATCGGCAAAATCTTTATCCCTTTTTGTATGGCTAATAAGAATCTTTTTCTTTTGAAAATCTATTTCTACCTTTAATCCGAGTTGCGAACTTCCGCTTTCAATTTCTGCTTCTACCATTTTTTTAACATCATTATAATTCTTAGTACCAACATTGTTAATTATTTTATCAGCAACAGATTTTGACGTGTTTTCTTTAAATCTTTTAACATTTCGTTTTAACTCTTCTTCCTTCTCTTTTCTTTGATTCCATTTTTTTGTTTCAGTATCTTTCTTTTTTAATCCTGTATAATTCTCTCTTAATTTTAATATATCAGGTAATAAACTATCTTTTATGTATTCCATCGAAAGTTTATATCTTATATCATCAGTCTTATATCCCTGTCGATTGCTTAAAGACATGTCTGGCAAGTCTGTATGTTCAAATAAGTTAATATGTAATTGTCCAACTACGTACACTTCATTTAATTTATTTTGACCTACATTGGGTAGTACATTGAATTCACCCATTTTTTTATTTGCATACAACGATATAAAATTATCCGGAAAATCTGTAACAGACTTTTTGCGGCCTTTAGTAGTGCGATATGTGCCAATCCACCCATTAATTTCCATTACATACTCATTTTCTTCTCCGAACTTATTATCCATGGTTACTGGAATAGTTTTGGTACCTCTAATATTCACTAATTTATCATAAGAATCTGGATAATCGCATTTATAATTTTCTTCCAACAACTTGAAATCTTCTCCCAATGTAATTAGTGTTCCCAACTGTCCCATTATCTCTTTTTCAAAGTCATTAATAACAACGGCTTCTTTTCCACGCATTAAATGAATTTGAAAATCTCCATCTACAAGAGGAAATATTTTTAACAAATTTTTCTTTATAGTATCTAGTGATTTGGGCATATTATATTGTGGATTAGTCATTTCAATTGCAGTCCCTTTATCTTTAACAAAAGTAAAAACCACATCTTTTTCTTCTAAAGGAATTAGAAGATGATCTTCACTAATATGCCTTGATAAAATGAACCCTGACCTATCGTCATTTTTAATTGTTTTTACTAATACTTCATCCGAAACCGATAAGGCTGCAAGCTTACCTACACCTTTTCTACCCATCTTCATTCTGTTTAGATTTGGAGTAATGGCATCGTCTTGTGTTTTTCTTGATTCAGATGCAACATTTAAATATTTTGCAACATCTTTTTCTTTATAGGACATTCCACTTCCATCATCTTCAACGATAATCCTATCTTCTTTAGTAATAATGTATACATTATGTGCCTCTGCATCATATGCATTTGCAATCAGCTCTGCAAGCACATAATAAATATTCGTGTATAAATTGGGACCCAGTAATTCTAAGATTCTTGGATCAATATTAATCTCATACCTTTTTTCATCAGTCATATACTATCCTCTCTTTCGTTTTCTACCCTGCCAATCCATAACATTTTTTATTATACTTTCACCTACAATTTCACCTAATCTTGGTGGCACTGCGTTTCCTATATGTTTAGCAATATTTCTTATGCAAATTTTTTCTTCATCACTAACAAACTTATATTCTGGTGGGAACGATTGCAATATGGCACCTTCTCGTAATGTTATCGCTCGTTCTTGCTCTGGATGTCCAAATCTTCCTGTTCCATATCCAGTAAATTGTGTTGTTATCGTTGAAGAAACATCGTCCCATTTCATTCTTCCATATACTGACGAATATGTCTCTCCCGTTCTTTCTTTATGGCATTTTAAAACTAATTCTTCTGGCCAATCTTTCCACGTCCCCCCCGGTATAGAAGCCTGCATTCTTCTAACGTTAATAGGAGATAAGGAAGAAGTGTAATGTAATTTATCTGTTGAGCACATTTCTCCTGCTTTAACTGCGGGTAAATTTTTTATTACGTCATTTAATGTAACTTTATTTACTAGATGAGTAGGTTCAATCAATTTTATTTTTCCTAACCTTGATGCCAGAAGTATTAAACGCCTTCTCCTTTGTGGTACCCCATATTCAGATGCGTCAATAACCTTATATGTCACATAATATTTTAATTCCTCAAGAGTTTTAATGAATTCCTTAAATACATCTTCATTCTGTAATTGTGGAACATTCTCCATTGAGATCACTTGAGGTTTTACCTCTCTAACAATTCGTGAATATTCGCTTAAAAGATTCCAATCTTTATGTTTCTTTCGATTATGTTTGTCCTTCTGATGATTAGAAAATGGTTGACAGGGGGCACATCCCACAATAATTTTAATTTCATACGCTTTTAATAAATTTTTTATCTCCTTTCCCTTTACATCCGATACACTCTTATTAATAAAAACACTATGATTATTCTCTGAAAAAGCGTATGCACAACTAGAATCTAGATCTATTCCTGCGATAACATCTATTCCAGCCTTTTGTAAGCCATTAGTTAAGCCACCAATGCCACAAAACAAATCAACTGCACCAATTTTCATTTCTAGCACCTCTATTTTTCAAACATTATATTGTTAATCTCAATTAGTATAACACTTTACTTTAATTGAATCATATTCATATATTTACGATTATTTACAATGTAAAATTATATCTTATAATACCATAATCTAACGAGATATGCTATTGTTTGTTATTATAATTTAGAAAATTACTATCAACAATATGGTGATTAATTTTTTCGTTTTTTTATATATTTTCCTCCTTCCGCACCTCCACGGTGCGAATTTTTCGCGTCAGTATTTGCAGCGCTTTCCAAATGCGATTTTCGCATTTGTTTTCCCGTATCTTTGATACGGCTACCGTACCTCCGGTACGGAGGGCGCGGCATTCAAGCCGCGAATGCGCTCGTGCCGGGCGCGTAAAAGCCTCTGTTTCCCACCGGAAACAGAGAATAGCAAGCATCGCAAGTGGGTACCCACTCGCGCACTTTTGTACAATTTTCGGCGGCGCGAAAATTATACAAAATGCTTGTTGGTGGCTCTGCCCCCAAACCCCTGATTTCGTATTTTACGAATGTAAAATCCGATGAAAAAAGCAAAAAAATAAAGCCGATGGCACATAGTCCACCGGCCAGATTTCATAAACTGATATCTTTATTTTTATCCTGCTTTTTTCTGGTTTCCTCCCTCTCCACTTTTAATTTTATATCAAGTGTCGCTTCTATATTTTTCTGTACTACATACAGTTCTTTCAAAATTTTTCTTATAGAAATATTTTCTTTTGATAGCATATCATGCTTCATTTTTATTTGCTTATAATCGTCAAACATTCCCTTAAGATTTATTTCTCGTGTGTTTATTCCTTCACGCTTCATATAGTATTCGGCTGCATAATAAAGAATAATTTCTTGCTCATGTTCTTTTAAAAACGTACTGCCCGGCAATTCCTTTTTTGCCTGTCTTGCAATCTTACCATAATTAAAATAATTCTGAGTAAACTTAATTTTTTCAGATAAACTTTGCATTTCTTTTTTCATTTCCTTTAAAGAATTATTATTATCTTTCTGCACCTTTGAGACATCATTTATTTTATCTTCCAATTGTTCGATTGTTCTTAGATTATTTTTTTGCAGATAACTCATTGTCTCTGCTAGGCTTCCCATATTTCCTCTCATAACCGCTCTCCTATAGCCCACCGATTCCTGAGCTTTTAGACATTTAGAGATATCGACAATTAGATTTATACTATCCTTATTTCTCATATATCCTTTTCTTCTTTTAGGGGCGGACTGTTCTTTTGAGGAAGAAGTTTTTTTCTCGTTTTTCTTCTCATAAAATTCTTTATTTTCAATTCGCTTTTTGATCATCTCCTCTGAGTAAAAATCTCCAATTTTCTTAGCACGTGTGAAACGATTCTGTTCTGGGGCGCGAAAAGCAATATGCTTTCCTCTTTTAATTTCATATCCTTCCAACTCCATAATTTGTATGAATTCTTCAAAATTATTTGCTTTAATAATAGCATCATCAATGGCAGTTTTTAATTTATCTTTCCAGCTATTTCCTTCCTTCGACTGCTCATATTCATATCTGCTTTTGCCTCTAATACCTGAGGTTTCTTCTATTATGGAACATCCATTCTCGCGGCATATTTTATCATTTTCCTTACGGATTCTATTATGTTCCCAGAAGTTTATATGATACTTTTTGTGATAAATATAATCGGTGGCATTAAAAATAATATGGTTATGTAAGTGGTCTTTATCTACATGAGTTGCAATTACAAATTCGTATTTTCCCCCTAACACATTTTGTGCAAATTCCATTCCCATCCTATGAACATCTTCCGGTGTAATATCATCATCCGGATCAAAGGACTGCATCAAATGGTAAGCGATTCTATTGCCGTTCTGGCTGCCTTTTCGTGCGGTCATATTCATTTCCACATCGGCAGTTTTCAGACTGCATCCATAGGTTGACACCAGTGTTCCATTTTCGGTTTTATCAGGATTAGTAATATAATCAATTGCTTTTTTTAATGTATTCTTAATTGCCTTTATTTTTGATATTGCCATAAAACTTCCTCCTAATATAAATCGAATTTTAGGTATAAAAAGACACCAGACTTATTTTAAGACTGATGTCAGATTAACTATAATTTATTCTTATATTGCTCCAGTTCATAAGGGAACGAACAAAACCATCCCAAATACCTTGACACGTTCTTTAATAATCAGTTTATTATTCATATTTCTCATTCATAGATGTAAGTGAAGCTCTTGCATCTTTTGTTTTATTCTCCTTTAACTGTTGTTCCGATAGTCCCAGTTCTCTGTAAAAATTTAATCGCGCTTGAATATTACTGATAACTTTATTCATCTCTATTTTACCTGATGTGCTTTTTTGCATTTCAACAAACTTTTTCATATGTTCAATTTCTTTCTCTTCCAGTTCTCTAAAAAATTGCCCCAATCCTTTCGAATCAGAATTGGAAAGAAAGGAAAAGTATTTTCCTCTTTCATCCTTCGGAATGACAATCGGAGCCATTCCATTCTTGAGAAATTCATAGTTCACAAGCAGGCGTCCGGTCCGGCCGTTGCCATCTTCAAACGGATGTATACGTTCCATTTGTATATGCCCATCAGCTATTTTTTCAAAGATATCCGGATATTCCACATGATTATAATTATAAACAAAATACATCATCTTTTGAGGTAGCTCGAACGCTGCCGGCGGTATATGCTCTGCTCCCTGAATACGTACTGATACTTTACGATAACCGCTAATCTCATTAATATTCTTGTTTATAATAATTGCAATTTCTTTAATCAATTTTTCAGTTAAATCATCATCCAAGTGCTTTAAAATATAATCAATTGCATACTTATGATTGATTGCTTCATATATCTCACGCGGCTTAGCAGAAACTTTAAAATCGTTATCATTAAATATAATGGCATAGGTGTCGGCGTAGGATAAAGTATTTCCTTCGATGGCATTGGAATGATAAGTACTCCTGGTAATAAAATCCTCAAAATATTCTCTGTTGTTTCTAATAAATTCCGTTATACTCATACCGCTCCTCCTGATTGCAATCTCTACAATATAGTATACCTATTTTTAAAGGTCTTTACAATAAAAAAAGGAAAGTGATTTTACTCTCTTTCCTTCTCAATATTTTTATTTATCTTATTTGTTCTCAAAGAAATGTAACCCATACTGAACCTTCAATCTCAGTTATAACAAAATTGGCTCTGGCATAACTTATAGTTGAAATCTGTTATAAAGTTATCCAGTATCTTTTTATATACTCTCCATCAATACATACTTCCTTTTCAAAAATTCCACCATTGGCAATGATAGTTTTCTCGCTTGCAAGATTATCCCGACTACAAGTGATCATAACCCTATCCATGCACCTATCTTTGCATTTTTGCAAGTTTTGTCTTAGCATTTCTTTTGCATAACCCTTATTTCTTTCTGATGGGCGTATGGAGTATCCCATATGTCCCCCCCAAAGGCTTAAAACAGGATGGTTTAAATGATGTCTGAGGTCAATTACTCCAACTATTTTGTTGTCAGAAATACGCACCGCAATATATATATTTGATGTGACGCTTCCAGGTGGACATGAGTCAATATTTTCGTTTTGATCAATAATGTGGAGCCATTCTTCAACAGTTGAACATCTTCTTAAACTACCACATCCTGCAAATGAATCTTTGTCGTTAGCTTTAAAAATCTCTTTACGAAACTGCATTATATCTTCGCTGTATTCCAATGACGGACAGAATAACCTAATTTCTTCCATAAACACATCTCCAAATTTAAATTTTATATTTTTATAACGGTAAAAATAGTTCATTATATATTTCATAATAAAACTTTTTACTATAAAAAATAATACATTATATTACATAATTTTTCCATAAAAGAATTAATAAATACATAGATATGTAGGACATATTAATAATAGTCTTAAATGAGCGGATATAACATGCCCTATTTAATTAGTTTTTTACAATATTGTTTTCAATATGTATTAATTTGCTTCGAAGCAACTGCCATATTGCATCCAAATCCTTTTGGATATGCTCCATGTCCTTCTGATAGACCAAATGCTCCGAATTAACGTGATGCGCAATCTGATTAATATTAATGCCAATCTTATTTATTTCATAGATCAAGTCCTTCAGGTCTTTATAATCGACATTAATAATATATCCATCTATTGCCATTTTTCTTAAATATGCGCTTAAGTCATGACTTCCACTAACCCTGATTCTTTCTTCAATTGCTTGCCGTTCTACCTCTGTGCATCGAAACTTCACTTGTTTATCTCTCACTCTGAATTCATTCATATAACCACTCTCCTGCTAAAAAAATAAGGGAGCAGACGCTCCCTTATCTACATTATTTAACAATATTTTTCCATTCCCTTTTCCTTTGATAACTGAGGTGCATATAGTTCGACCTGCTGTTTTTTTTGATTCAGTTTACTAATTATAGATTCGCTCCCCAGGTTCGATATGTTGCTTTCTTCATTACATTCCTCAGCGGTATCAATATCCACGTCAAAGTTTTCTGTCTTATCCATATTTAGAATGGCATTTAGCTCATTTAAACGTGATATTTTTTCGCTTAATTCGCTTTCTTGTGCAAAAGGTTTATTTACTTCCATTTTGGCTGTATCGAGCTGATGCTCAACATTATCAAGTACCTGTCTCAATTCAGATTCCTTAACCGCCATGGAATCCAGCGCATTGTTCAACCTCTGAACATTTCCAAGCGGATCGCTGCCAACTTCCACATCATGAGTAAGTTTTCCCTTTAGGCAGACCGTATACTTTGCATAGAAGGAATTAAATATAACACTTATTTTTAAACCGAGGTATTCCCCTATAGCGACCGCTGCATTAGTCTCTTTAATCTCTTTGCATATAGAAATGAGAGCAGCTCCGGCTTCTTTTTTGTCGTTATATGTTTTGTCTCCTATCAACATTGAAAAGCTGTCCTTATCTGCTGGTCTATTCTGCTGATAAGTCTCTATATCCAACTGATATCCGGAAAGTCTCTCTTTCAATGCGGTAATCTGCTGTGGATAATTTTTTGCAATATTGTCCTCCAGACGATAACGCTGACTGGTATGGTTTGCCTTTAGAAGCTTCAGCCTTGACACCTGTATGTCCAAGTCCATCTTCTCCTTGATGTAGGGATTTCCCGTTGCAAGGGCCTTAACCTCCGCATAGGTAAGTGCAGCTTCGTCAATGTCCTCACAGCTTCGAACCGGGCTTTTACTCGTCATAATCTGTCCAATGAATTTCTGCTTGTTTTCAATAAGCTGCCAAGAGTAACTATCAAAGGTTCCTTCTGTTACATAGCGGAAAATCTTGACTTTAGGATTAAGATTACCCTGCCGTAAAATTCTTCCCTCCTGCTGTTCAATATCTGACGGCCGCCAAGGTACATCCAGGTGGTGCAAAGCAATCAGTCTATCCTGGACATTGGTTCCTGCCCCCATCTTCTGGGTAGACCCAAGTAAAAAGCGAACCTGCCCGCTTCTTACTTTTGCGAACAGCTCCGCTTTTCGTATTTCCGTATTGGCTTCATGGATAAAAGAAATCTCCTCCTTTGGTACACCTTTTTCTATCAGCTTATTCCTTATATTCTCATACACATTAAAGCTTCCATCACCTTTTGGCGTAGATAAATCACAGAAAAGGATTTGGGCCGACTTATCCTCTTTACTTTCTTCCCATATCCGATAACTATTTTCTACACATACCGATGATTTCGATTGCTCTTCATCGGGCAGCATGTCGTTGATGAGCCGCTGGTCCAACGCCAATTTCCTTCCGTCATTGGTAATTTTGAGCATATTATCAACATGAGGTTCCACCTGCCGGTCACGCACTTTTTCTGCACGTTCCGCAAGAGATGCCACCATATCCTTCTGGTAATTGCTAGGTTTTAATACTTCATTGATATATTCCGCTTTGGGTATTGGTAAATTTAACATATCCGGCGTTTGAATGTCTGCGCTTTCCTTAAACAGAGAAATTAATTCCGGCAGATTAAAGAATTTTGCAAACCTTGTCTTTGCCCGGTATCCCGTTCCCTCCGGCGCAAGCTCTATAACAGTCTGTGTTTCCCCAAAAGCCGCTGCCCAACTATCGAAATGCCCAAGTCCCATTTTCTGCAAGGTATGGTATTGGAGATAACGCATATTGGTGTATAACTCAGTCATACTATTGCTGATTGGTGTTCCAGTGGCAAAAGTAATACCCTTTCCACCCGTCAGTTCATCTAAATACTGACACTTTGCAAACATATCCGATGATTTTTGTGCTTCTGTCTGTGCAATGCCCGCCACGTTCCGCATTTTAGTGTAAAGAAAAAGATTTTTGTAGTTATGGCTTTCATCTACAAACAGCCTGTCTACCCCTAACTGCTCAAATGTAACCACATTATCCTTCCTTGTAGCATCGTTTAAACGGCCCAAACGGGCAGATAATGACTTCTTCGTCTTTTCCATCTGCTTAATAGTATAGCGCTCCCCTTTGGCAGCCTTGACCGCTTCAATTGCCATTTCAATCTCGCGGATCTGCTTCTCCACAATGGCTATCTGCCGTTCTGTAGAAAGGGGAATTTTTTCAAACTGTGAATGCCCGATAATAACCGCATCATAATCTCCGGTTGCAATTCTGGAACAGAACTTCTTACGGTTGGCTGGTTCAAAGTCTTTCTTCGTGGCAGCAAGTATATTAGCTCCGGGATATAACCGAAGAAAATCACTTGCCCATTGCTCTGTTAAATGGTTTGGTACTACAAAAAGGCTTTTTTGGCACAATCCAAGACGCTTACTCTCCATTGCTGCAGCGGTCATTTCAAAAGTCTTTCCTGCTCCTACACAGTGGGCAAGCAGCGTATTATCTCCATATAAAACATGCGCCACTGCATTTTTCTGGTGTGGTTTTAGAATAATATCCGGAGTCATGCCCGGAAATTTCAAATGGCTTCCGTCGTATTCCCTCGGACGAGTGGAGTTAAACAGTACATTGTATTTATCACACAAGTTCTGCCTTCTAATCGGTTCTTTGAATATCCAATCCTTAAAGGCTTCTCTGATTGCTTCCTGCTTTTGGCTTGCAAGCATGGTTTCCTTTTTGTTTAATACCCGCTTTTCCTTTCCATCCTCTATAACGATATCAAATATCCTGCTATCACGAAGATTTAAGGAATCTTCTAATATTTCATAAGCATTTTTCCTGCCGGTCCCGTAGGTAACATTCGTAAGGGCATTGCCTCTGTCTGCATTTTTCCCTTTGATATTCCACTGTCCAGTCACCTCGGAATACTGTACTCCAACAATATTACGATCAAACAGATAATTGGGCGTTTCAAAAGTTTCCCGCATAAAATCCACAAGATATTCCGGAGCAATCCACGTTGCCCCGATACGCACCTCAATTTCCGATGCATCTAGTTCTTTAGGCTGTACCTTTTCCAAAGAGGCTACATTTATGCCATATGTAGGGTCATTATCAGCAAAAGTTTTTGCAACTTCCAGCTTCTCCCTGACGTTTCCACTAAGATATTCGTCAGCAGTTATCCATTTATCTGTCACTGGATTTAAAAAAATTACTCCGGCAAGCTCCTTTGTTATATCTTCTTCGCTTTTTTCCGTCAAGGAAGCCATAAAGGCTAAATCAACCTTTGCCTTTTCAGAAAGGGATACGGCCAGAGCTTCACTTGCGGTATCTACTAGAGTAACTACTTCTTGTTTTTTTATCGTACGCTTGGTGAACATATCCGCTTTACCGTTGAAGTTTCCTTCTTCATCCAACTTCTCCAATGAACAAAGTAAACAATAACTGGAGTCTTGATTAAATGCTCTTTTATTGGTTTGAGAATTTATTAACCCATATTCTTTTGAAAAGATATCATATAACTCATTTAGCTCTGTTTGCTTATTTTTTATCATGGAATCTGGGAACTCATTTAATTGCAGATAAATAAGCTCCTGCGTACATTCCCTTAACCCTACCATTCCAATAATCCGTTGTTCCATCGACTCCGACACTTCCACAGGCTTCATAATTGAATTTTCCCGGTAGTATGCTCTTTTTCCAATAATTGTGTAGCTATAGTTCTGCACATTCGGATCTGCCGGCAAACTCTCTCTTGCCAGCTCATCGTCAAGCGCATCAAGCTCTATGGTATCTATGGTTCCCTTAATTTTCTCTACCGCATTTTGAAACTGTTCTAAAAATGTGATTGCCGCATCCGGAGTGCAGGTGGCTTCCATTCCGTAAGGACCGGAAATCATTTCCATTGTTCCCAGAATCATTTCCGGGTGTTTCACAAAATAGTCATTCACGACAATACCATCTACGTTCTGCGATAAATATACCCAATCGGGCTCATGGTCAATTATCCGGTCACGCTTCTTAAGAAAGATGATATCCGATGTGACCTCGGTTCCCGCATTTTCTTTAAATGCGTTGTTTGGAAGCCGGATCGCACCTAATAGTTCCGCCCTCTGTGCCAGGTATTTACGAACAGCCGGACTTTGCTTATCCATTGTTCCCTTTGATGTAATAAAAGCAACAATGCCACCCGGCCTAACTTTACCTAATGTTTTTGCAAAGAAATAATCGTGAATCAGGAAATTGTGCTTATCATACACCCTGTCAGCCACTTTATACTGCCCAAATGGGATATTCCCGATCGCTACATCAAAAAAATTATTAGGAAAATCAGTCTTTTCAAAGCCGATTATCTTAATGTCAGCATTCGGATAAAGCTGCCTTGCAATACGCCCGGTTATACTGTCAAGCTCCACTCCGTACAACCTGCTGTCCTTCATTTTCTCAGGCAGCATACCAAAAAAATTGCCTATGCCCATTGCAGGCTCTAAAATATTTCCCTTTTCAAATCCCATTCTATCCATCACATGATAAATACCTTTAATAATGGAAGGACTTGTGTAGTGGGCATTCAAGGTGCTTTCCCTTGCAGATGCATATTCTTCGGAAGATAATATGCTTTTTAGTTCCTGGTATTCATTTGCCCACCCCGCTTTAGTTTCGTCAAAGGCATCGGCAAGACCACCCCACCCCACATAGCGGGATAAAATTTCCTGCTCTTGCGCTGTTGCAATGCGGTGTTCGCTCTCAATCTGGTCTAAAACGCGAATTGCTGCAATGTTTTGCTCATACTTTTCTTTTGGGGAGAACCCTGGCTTTTTGTTTCCTGAATTTTGCTCACTTCTTTCATAGGTAATATGGAAATTAACCGCACCCGCTTTATCTATTTTTAAAATTTCCTTCTCCGACGGTGCCGTTTCTGTTTCCGGATACGGTCTTAGTAAGTCAACATCCTGCTCTTGAACAGAAAAGATATCGGGAGGCGTATATTTCTTACTTGCTTCCGCCGCCAAAATAATCTCCACCTGTTCCTCTACACTTGGAAAAAGACTAAGCTGCTGATACTCTTCCTGTGCAATATTCTCTCCATGAGCTAGGTACGTGCCCTTTTCGATAAAGGAACAAATCTTGTTCCGCACTTCCTCCCATGATGCCCTGGTTTCTGTTGTCCGGCTCAAATAATTTCCCATCCACATAGTGATTCCATCAGTATCTGCCCGGTACCCGGCACGCTGTTTTTTGATACCGATATAAAATTCGGTGTATTCCTCTGACTTATAGCATCTTCTTAAATAATCCCGCTGTTTTGCTTCATCTAGCTCAGTTAGCAGATACCCGGCAATCTCTGGGCGTTTATGTATCAAAAACTTATCATAACGCAAAATACCACGCTCAAAATCAGTAAGAGAAAAACCGGACGATGTATCATCGCCCGGCTCACTCCCCTCTGTATTTAGTTGTATATCAGTTCCGTCAGTACGATTTCCTCCGCTGAGTGTCTGATGTTGTTCATCTTCTGCACCCATAACATCTGATCTGTCGCTTTGAGCTGCTCTGTCACGCCCTCTCTCACTTTCATCTGCTCTGTCAGAAGTTCCATTCTCTCTTCTGCTTGTTCCTGCAGCGTAAGCAAGTGGCTCATGAGATTTCCATTCAGTAACAGCCCCGTATAAATCCCCTTCTTGTTCTCCTTCAGATAATTCTTGCGCAGGAGTCCGTATTTGGTCAGTTTCCCCTCCGGCTGCTCGTCCAACATAATCTGTGGTACTAGATAATCCCCCTTCTCCTCGTATATCAACTTCATAGTCATTGCTCCTTTTTACATGAGAATATTCACTTTGTGCCGACTCTATTTCGCTTTTACGCTTTAAAGCATTATAGTACATATCGGATTCATTTTCAAGTCTTATTTCTTTGAAATTTCCTTCTTGCCTATCCCGAACTGTAATTTCTCTTTCATACGCTCTTATAGTCTTTCCAATTTCTATAAGAATAGGTTTTGATAGATCGGTGGTGGCACTGCCGATAACAGATAGGGTTTCTACAGTATTAAAATCATGGATATGACTAAAGTCAAACGCCGCCTTGTACTTATCCATATCAGCACCGCACCTTGACAGCAGCATATAAGCAATGCTGGAAGATAAGGTTTCTTTTATCCGAGGTACTGCATTCTGTCCGTCAAGCTTCTCTAAAAATCTACCTTCGCTCACATAATTAACTTGGGAAATAATATCATTATAAAAATCCTCAGATATACAATCTGCAATTTCAATTAATCGTTCCTCGAAGGTATTTGTTCCATTGGTACTCCCATAGGTTTCCTCAAGCTGATTAATGACCACACCCTTATGCTCTTCCCGAATAGTCCACAGATAGGGATAGCGCCCGATTCTCCTTGCTTTATGCACATCGGCTATATCGAAAATATATTTCAGTCCATTCCCGCCTTCCGATTCCTCATCAATCAATGCTATGCCTTTTGCTCCTTTGTTCACCCAACAGTGCATTGTCTCATTCCATTGTTCCAAAGAAGCACAAGCAGTTGCATCCGGTCTTTGGGCATAAATAAGAATTTGATCAGAAAATGGATATTTGTACAATTTTGCTGCGAAGTCAAGAAACTCCATCCAGCTAATGTTATTATTTGTTATATTTTTAGCGGTATCTTCTGCTAATCTAGCAATATATTCATATTTCTTTTGCATCATATTTACCTCTAATTTTTCTTTCTCATATGCTATTTTACTTTACGGATTCATGTTCTCTCACATGTAAAGACTTATCTGCTACGGGTAGCTCTTTCTTCTTGCTTTCAATCTTTGAAAGTAGAGAAGGCTTTTTACATAACTCTTTTTTCAGCTTATCAATCTCATTTCTTTTTGTTGTCCAGTCTTTCATGGAATTAAAAGTAGTGTCTTGTATAACAGGCTGCAGTTTTTCTACTGGCACTCCATGCTGCAGGCCATATCTCATGAAATCCATTTGCCACTGCTCCGTACAACTATTTTTTATATAGATTACTTGATCTATCTTTAAGCCATCCTTAAAAGCAAATCTTAATTCTTCCATTAAATCATTCTTTAATCCAGGATCAGCAAATACTTCTATTTGATCATTTGTCATGAGATCCTTCAAGGCCCGCTTAATAACCTCATATTGCCCCGTAGAATACATTTTTCCATTATATTCGATTATTTCCTCATTTGAGTTCTTAACATCCTTTAAATCAGGCAGAACAAAGCGTTCAATTATCTCTTTCGTTTCACCTTCACTAAGTGTCGGAAAATGTACTCCATAATCATCACCATATATGTCAATGGCTTCCTCATCGGAATTATAATAAATCGTGGCTCTATTATCATACATCTCATTTCCCACGAAGATTCTATAATCCAGCTCATTCCTGCTTTGCTGACGATAAGCCTCTTGTTCTGCATAATAGCCGGTAACTGGTAAGAATTCCGCAAATTTATTAAGGTCACAATCTCGTGTTATATAGAATTTATTTTTAAATTTATTATATTTTGCACCATTGTCCGACAAAGTTTTAGCCAATGCCTTAAATTCCTTACGATCAGAAATGTGGGGAATATTTAAATAAATAGGTGTAATATTTTTACCGCTCACAATCTCATATTTGGCAAAATTATCATACTTATTCTTTTCTATATTTAGTTCTCCGATGTAAACATTAATATATTGGTTTTCTTTTAGAAGATTCTTGTTTCTTTCCTGAAGAGTGGTGAGAATATCTTGTGCACTGTTTCCATAAAGGGTTTCAGTATTCTTCCTCTCTCCATTCTTATCTACATATACAATTCCTTTATAAGACTTTTCGATTTGAAGTGCTTCCCTTTGTGTTAACCATTTCTTATATGTCTTGATTGCATTTGAAATAACTTTATTTACGGAATCATGGCTGTAAATCCCATAGTAAAGCCCATACCTATCCAACATATTTTTGATTTCATTATCTTTTTTCAGACTTTCCTCCAAGTCATGGATTCTACCAATTTTTTCAAAGTTTTCCGCATTACGCTGAACTATAAAATTAAAGTTATCATACTGCCCAAATAACTCCCTCAACATTTGTTCATATTCTGACGTCAGATTTTTGTGATAGATCTGATTAAGTAGAATTGGCGCATCTGTAATAATAAAATCAACCTTACCAATCAAGCGGTCAATTCTTTTTATTTGTTCCTGAAGGATAGCAAACTGGTGCTCTTCCGCACCATCCAGCATATTCCAATCTTCATCCCACACAAGTTCTTTTGCGTATTCCGGAATGTATTCTGCAGCGTAGCCTAATTTTTTTAATTCTTCCGCTATTCCAAGACTGGCTGTGGATTTTCCTGCCCCTGGTCCTCCAAATGCATTGATAACTACAGATACATTTTTTTCTTTCTCAATATTTTTCATCATTAATCCATGTTCTTTTACAAAATTTTTGAAATCCATTTTTCCCTCCCGGTTTTGTGGTTAAAAAAAGAAGCCTGTAAGCTTCTTTCATTCTTGACGTTTTTATTTGATTCATTACGAAAATATTCGATATCGAATATTTTTAACTCCATTTTTCTCTTTACTTCTCGGCAACGACGTGCTATATTTTAATCAAGAAGAGTAACCGCCCACAAGGTGGATGCTTCCGGATAAAAGCTAATGAACTCTCAACGAGAGCCGCCTATCCTGCTACAGACAGGGTAGGCATTTTTTTACTTGTTATTCCTATCGGAATAGGTAAGTAAAGCAATGAGAAACGTACCGCCTAAAAACAATAATGTCAAGACGTCATATGTATCCATCTGCATCACCTCCCTTCTTTCGTATATTCCTTAATTGGAATACTGAAATCCGGAAGGCTAATAACCAACCCTGTACACGGTTACTCCATTCACATTTTATCAATAAAACCTATAGAACACAATCAGAATTTTTATCTGTCTCTTTTGCCCCCTCTACTTCTGCGTATTTTTATTGTTTCTTCTTTTACTGATTGATTACTTATCTTGTTTCTATAATATCCTAACTTTTTCAATATAGAAGGCTTTTTTACTCTTTACGGCTTCCGCGCCGTTCTGGACTCCACATTGTTTTCAGGAACTCCTCCGGACTCTTGGCAAACTTAAATAAAAAGCAGCCTATAACCTCACATAATATAAAAAAGGCCATAGGCTATTTTGTACTTAATTATCAATTCCAGTTTATATCATCATGCGATATAGTTCCATTATTTTCTCTATCTGTTTTTTCTGCCTCAATAGCTTCTATCTCGTCGTGCTCCGGCACTTCGGATGGAATAAATTTTATGATTACCTGATGTAGAATATCTATGTCTTTATCTGGAACTAATTCTATCAGATTTTTTAATGTCTCTTTACTAACCATACACTTACTCCTCATAAAAAGCCAAAAGCAACATGAAACCTATAGTCAGATGACCTCACACCGCTCAGCTATAGAGTCATGAAATTTTTTGAAGTTTTTCCGAATGCTCCATGACCACTTTTTTTAATATTTCCACGTCTTCAAAGACCGCTTGCATTTTATCAGCGTTATCTTTGTATCTATTATATGTACTGGTATAGCAAGCTTCAAGAGTATTCAATCTCGGAATTACGTTATTTTCCAATAAATCAACCTCTATTTTCTTTACACGATTTTCAATCGGTGCCAATGCAGCATCTAACTTTTTATCCATCAATTCTGAAATTGCTAATAATAATTCATTATCTGTCATATACCCATCTCCTTTTAATAAAAATAATGTAACATAAAAACGGCATGAAGTCTATTCGCTTCTTGATAATTTTACTTCCAAAACTCTCTTTCTTCCTTTTCGGCAATAACAACACTTTCCATCCTTGTCTGTAATTTGTCAAACACACCTCTTTGTATATTTTCTCTATCTTTCAGCTTAATAGTATGGGTTGCAGCGCTTAAGCAGGAATAAGCCTCCTTGATTTCTCTCAGATTTTGTATTTCTTATAAGGACACCGTTTCATCACGATTGAGCCTTTCCAAAATATCGATAGCTTCACTTGATAACGGCAACCCAGTAAGTTTATTTATCATGCCTATTCTCCCGTATGAAAGGGAAGAAGCCTATTTGGCCTCTTCCCTATGAGTTGCTCCTAAGGTCTTGTTCCCGGAAGTGGTGTCTAATTTTTTTTCATTAGCTGTTTTCTTTTTTTCAGACAGCTTACCAATCACTGAATCCTTTTCAAAAAAAGCAGCAAATTTATCTTTATCACAGGCTTCTGTTACGTACCACTTTTTTACAATACCATCGAACTTAGCGCCATTATCATTTAGGAAAGCTACTGTTTCCTTGAATTGCTTCTTACCCTGCGGAGGAATCTTTAGATATCGCCTAATAGGATTCTGTACTATATCCTCTTTAGGTATTTCTGCGGCAGCTATTACATTTTTGTCACTATCAATGTTAAAATGAAATGCTTCAAGCGCGCTCGTAGTTAACACGCTCACTTCTCCATGCAGGGCAAAATCAATATTCACCGCTTTTTGTAAGGACTGTCTGACCTCCTCTTGTTTTATCCTGATTTGTTCGAGCAACGGCATAATGCTTTGCGCATCTAGCTGCAGCGCCGCCTGAATATAATTGATCTTTTCGACCTCATTAAGTTGATATGCTATCTTTTCTCTTATTTCCGAAACTCTTGTCAAATTTATATCCGAAATTTGAGGAGTTTCAAATTCTCCCTGAATATCATTTAACAGTTTCGCTATATCTTTATTTACATCTGAATCCAGTGCATTAATTAAATCTCCAGTAACCTCCATTAACAAATATTGTTGCTTACGATTGAAAGTTCCCTCTTTGATACGCTGTATGGCATCATCAACACTTCCCAGGACGTCATTACACCATTTTAATTTAGTACTGTCCATACAGATTCCTCCTGTTATTATATTATTAATCAATTTACTCCACTTTATAATATTAGCAGCTTAAATTCAGTTATCGTAAAGGCTATGCGGCCGGGGTCATTGCCGCTTTCATAGGAACCACCATCCACATTTTTAATTGTGAGCCGCCCAGTTGATGGGTCATATATTTTTTCCGCAGTAAATGGTATCGGGTCACCTATGTTACATCCTGCGGTTATGTAGTGGTCTGCCTTTGAAGCGGTTATACAAAAATAAAAATTGTCCGCCGTAAGGGAAGCATAGTCTGCATACACCGATTTTATATCAAAAATTAAATTTCGGTATTGCTTCCATTGGTGACTTGTCGTAGAAGTCCCTCCATTATCATCATAGCCAACAGATTCCGAAGTATATGTGGAATCTAAATGTGTAATGACCGTAGGAACAGCATTTTGCATACCGTCATTGTATCCCTGATTATAAGCAGCTTGGTTATCCGCGCCAGTACCAGTGATCAACCGGCCATTTACCCAACTGGTAGCACCCGCACTTAAATTATTAGAAGTCGCCGTAGCCTGCGTCTGACTCTCCAGACTATTTGCGGTTATTTTCCCGGAGCCATTATGATAGCCTGACGGAATACTATAGCTTTGTCCGCAGTTTAAAGCTGCAGTAACTGCGCCTTGATTAACCATACTACCAGATATGTATTTACTACCTACATATGCGGTATATCCGGTCAATAAGGATGCCGATACCGCATTGGCATTTGTTCCGATGCCTTTTATGTTATCCGTCAATGTACTAAAAGTTGCCACTGCATCCGTTGATACTCCTTTGTCAGTGAGCGCGGATGCTAGAGACGCCTTACCGCTACTGACAGATGTAAAAACCTGTGTCATTTGTTCATCGAGGCTTTTTAGTTTGTTTTTAATTTCTGTTAAATCAGTTTCATTCGTGTTCTGTGCTGTCTGCAGATTGTTGATGATACTGTAAATATTCGTGATATCCGCATCGGTAATATCTTGATAATCGGACAAATTTTTATTCGTTGTGGTCTGCTCATTTTGCAGATCAGTAAGAGATGTATTCGTCTCATTTTTATAATCAGACAAGTTTTTATCCGTTGACTCCTGCCCCGTAAATAAATCCACTAGAGATTTATTTGTTGTATCTTTATAGCCAGATAAATTTTTATCTAACACTGTCTGCGAGTCCTGCACATTTTTCAGTGCTTTATCCGTAGCAGTTTTATAATTGCTCAACTCTTTTTGCAGAGCCGAAAGAAGTCCAGATAAATCATTTACTTTATTGGCCGCATCTTTCGCGATATTTGAAAGCTCCGTATCCTTTGAACTCATGGAAGACTGCAGGTTATTAATCTTGTCCAATATGCTCTGATAATCCTTATTGATTTTATCGATTGCTGATAAGGTATCACTAATCTGAACATTCAGGGAATCCATATTACTTTTTGTAAGGTCATCCATTGTAGATTCCAACTGAACAACGACCGTTGCCGTTTCATCAACATTGACATGTAGCGTTCTCAAGTCCTCTTCAATATCGCTGATATCACTGGCAAGTGCCTGGTCTTCTTCGCTTAAATTCTCCTTCACATATTCAAGCCGTTCTTCTAGTTGTCCTATAGAAGAGGAAATGTCAGAAAAGGATGCACCTAACGCAATATTTTCTTTGATTGTATTAAGGTCGGTCTGTAGCTGCTCAATGGATTCATTCATCTTATCCAACTGCGCCATAATATTTTTTATGATGATGGTGCTTACACCACCAGTCATCGTATCAACATCCTCTTTCTTGGATTCTGCTGTATCACCGATAGTAACGGCAATATTTTCTCGGATACTCTCTTCAAGCGCTTTGATTTGCTCATCGGTGAGAGAATCAATATTACTGCCTAGCAGGGCATTGTAATTATCTACCGCATACTGAGCAATTTCATCTATCTGCTCTTCATTTAATAATACAATTTCCCCTGCAGCTATTTTTTCAGCAAGCAGCGCCTTTAAGTCCTCCGATTCTCCCACTTCGTTGACAAAGCCATCGGAAACGACGTATTCCACAAGATAATCTTTTACCTCATCGGCAATTGCTTGCCGTTCTTCAAGAGTATAACTTCCAGTTTCCACTGTCATTTGCCCCGGCCATACATAATATCCGATACTGCCGCCCAAGACTGCTAATATTGCAATACCGGCAGCAATATTCTTACCGCTTTTTAAGAAACCAGGTATTTTTATGCTCTTCATCATTCATCCTCCTCCAAGTTAGTGTTTGTTTCATCATTATCAGCAGTTTCAATTTCTGTTTCAAAGTCCTCAATCCTTTTATTTAAAAATTCCTCATCTTCCTCCGTTAAGGAATTTTTTGCTGAAAGGTCTACAATTTCTCCTTCCATTGCTTCATCGGTAATTTTTCTTAACAGCCTGTTTTTTGCTTCCTCTTCTTCAAAGATAATCTCATCTCCTTCCGGCTCCTCTTCTGTCTCAAATTCATCAATATCCATCGCATCGGCCAGATCCATTTCTTCCGCTTTTTTGGGCTTGTAGATTTTCAGATAGTAATAAACGCCGCCAACAATTACTACAACAAGAATAATAATTGGCAGATCGCTCTTTTTGTCTTGCGTTTCCTTCTTTGACTCTGCTTCCTGCACCTCCGTATTTGACGCTGTTTCCGTATTCTCATCCGAAGAACTTCCAAACAATGTCTCTTTGGTCTTCTTCGCATCTGCCCCCTCTGTTAATGCCAATAAATCCTCTTCTGTTACCTGGTTGAGCAGATACACATTGTCCTGCGAACGAGTATTATCGATTACCATGTAAAATACGTTTTCATTTTTAGTGGTTATGGTATAAAATATTTTCTCTGCGGAGCTGCTTCCATCTGTTATGGTTGTCTCACCAACTGTTCCACCTCCCTTTTCCGCGGCTTCGCCAACTGTTTTTCCGGCATTTGCCGTAGCTACTGCCGAATCCGTACCGTCTTGTCCTATGGTTACCTCTATTCCAACTTTTTCTATTGGTGCCGAAACCACCTGACTGGATATATTTCCGGCAGCATCTTTTACATACACAACATGGCTGCTCCCGGATTCTACAACAAATTCATTCGATGATCCGAATGCGTTCGGGTCATCCGAATCAATCGCATACATCAAACTGCCCGATTCATCATCCGATGCTCCTACTGTAATAGTCGTTAAATTATTATTAGCTTCTGCGACCTCTGCTGCTTCCGCTTGTAAAGATAATAAATAAGTACCTAACAGCATCACGCTGCATATCATGAATATTTTTATACTCTTCATACTGTCCTTTCCTGTCACTATGGGGTTTTCAGTTTATTGATCTGTTCCTGGAGATTGTCAATTTGCTCCTGCAATCCTGTAATAGCCGTTAAGTCTTTGTATATGCTCCATGTATAATAGGCCGGATCATTAGGAGCAGCGGTTTCCGTTGTACTGCAGATACCAATATAAGCACTCGTTTCTGTAGGCAGCTCGGTCATGTTGCCTCCGTCCGAATGATCCGAGTAACGTATATAGAGCTGGCTGCTGCTCCCCTTGTACTGACTCCATCTATAGCTGCTTGCAGATGAGGGGGCGTAGGAAGATGTCCCGGTATACACCCCGATGTATTTACTGCTGTCAGTAGGCGCATCAGACATATTTGCTCCCGTTGCATTTTCCGCATATTTAACGTGCATATAATAACTGGTGCCATCCTTTCCGTTTGCTCCCGCGGTTCCTGTAGCTCCTGCAGCTCCCTTTTCGCCTTTTTCTCCTTTTTCGCCTTTCACTGCACTATTTATACTTGTACTTCCTAAACTACTTCCGAGCATATTAGTACCAGACGTCATTCCTGATGCAGGAGTTGTAGTATAGCTCACACTATTACTGCCCGTTGTACTGGCTGCGTCCACGGAACCGGTATCTTTTACAGTAGCACCGTTAACGGTAACACTTACCCGGTCTTCCAATGTTCCGTTGTTGACTGCACTCTCCTCTATTTTCTGTTTCTTCGGTTCCACACTCAAAATAACAGGAGGAGTTGCGTCTACATTGGTAACGGCAATCTCCTTTTCACTTTCGTTGCCGGCAGCATCTTTCACTTTTACTTTCCATGTACCGTTTTGGTAAATTTCATATTCAGGCGCATCCACCCACCCGCTGTCCATGCTGTATTCCTCGCAAAGATAACAATATTTCATAGTGGTTTTATCACTGGCAGTAACAATTATTTTGTTTTCCTGATACCAGCCATCCTCCTGATTGCCGAGTGTAAGTGATTCTATAACAGGAGATTTTTGATCCACGAGAATGATTTCTACATCTGTTGTTCCGATGTTCCCAACTTCATCCTTCACAAATACAGTCCACGTTCCATTTTCTTTTGTCTGTATCACCTTTTTACTGCTCTTGTTAAAATCCGTCTCTTCCGGCTCCTGTCCGGAGGGCAGCACGGCATATAAAAGCTTTGTCAAAGGCGTATAATTATCAGCTGCTGTTATATTGGCAGTTATTGAAGTTTCTTCTATCTCTTCACGGCTGACAGGGTAATCGCTCAGTGACACCGTAACTTCCGGAGGCAGGCTGTCTGTTCCTTCCATAACGGCCTCCGCATCCATTCCCGGTTCCGTACCGCGATACCGGAGCAAAATTTTATTCTCGCCGGCGGCAATCAGATAATATTCTTTTTCTATGGTAGTAGTTTTTATCGTTTCCACTGTGATTTCCCCATTCTTTTTCGTATCGCTGGAGACATCCTTGGGGACATAAAAAAACAGGCTGCTAAGGCCTGTTATTGTTGACGTACTATCATCATTTTTTGTTATTACAACCGGAATATCTTGTGTACTGATATAAGTACCGGCTTCCGCATGATAGGTATCAATGCTTATATTTTTTATTTCCGAGGATGTAAAGGGAAGAACATTAAAGGACGCTTGATAAATGCTTTTTTCTTCTTTGTCCGGAAGGGACACTTGGCATCTGGTTAATAATCCGTCCTTATCATCTCCTTTAATTATTAAGGTACTGACACTGCGGTTAAATTCATCCGTATCTCCGGTCAAATGAATATCTGAGTTATCACTGACAGATTTCCATTCTTTATCGGTCTCGTTATAATACTCCCAAGCATATTCTACTGCATCAGTAAAATAGCATTTTATTTCCCCTTCCTGTCCCGGGAGAACATAAATATCTTTGGGAATCACCGGTTCGGTAATAATCGGTTCCAAACTCTCCGGCTCCGGAAGCTCTGTTTCCGGAAGCGAACTTTCCGTATTATCCTTACCTTCAGTTTCCGCATTAGTAACTTCATCCGAAACTTTAACTTCATTAACAATTTTCTTATATTCCCCGGCAGAATCAACCTCTGGCAAAGAAGCACTTACTTCATCCACACTTTTCGTAAAATTCTTTTTATAAGCATCATACCCCACACTTCCCAGTAATGCGATACAGATAATACCGGCAAAAACAATAAACCATTTTCGCTTACGTTTCATTCGTTGTTTGATCTCCTTTCTGTCTGTCAACAAGCTTTAATGCTTCAATGATCGTTTTTTGTGACGAGATTAATTCCATGAATTTATCAAATTCTTCTCCGCTCAAATTCTGACGGTTGATTCTCTTTTGGATATCAAGGCCTCTTGCTATTTCCCATTGTTCTTTATAATCAGAGGCTTTTTTCTTGTGATTTTCATATAATAACTTATGCTTTTCCGCTGCCTCCATTTCTTTTTCATACAGCTTTTCAATTTTTTCGATATTCTGCATTAACATCCTCCTCTTTACTTAAAATATTCGATATCGAATATTTTAACTTGTCTTATTTATTCTCAATGGCTACCGAGCTGCTGGGAATCATAAAAGTAGGATCTATTGGATTATCATTCGCATCCCTTACTTCAAGATGTAAGTGTGCTCCAGTGCTCCTTCCCGTATTTCCCGTTTCTCCCAGGAACTGTCCCCGCAGAACGGTATCTCCCGCAGTCACTTCTCTGGTTGAAAGATGCATATATTTGATGCTCCATCCGTTATCCATTGTAACAATAATATAATTTCCGGCCGTATCGCTGTAAGCCGATGTTGTTACCGTTCCCGCACAAGAAGAAAATAAAGACGTACCTTCGGGAACTGCAATATCAATACCGGTATGAAAAGAACGTTCACCTGTTACCGGATGAATACGTTCGCCAAATTTACTGCTGATCAGAGAACCCCAATCATCGGGCAGGCAGTTTGCATATACCTGCTGACCGCCGCTGGAAAGCATATAGGTGTCAAAGGATTCCTTCTGGTCAGTATCTAAGCGTTCATTGATAATATCTTCCAAAGGCTTGACTTCAAGCGTTATGTAACAGATTCTAGCCATAAAAGTTTCCATTACCGGATTTCCTTCGGAATCATAGATAATTTCTCCGTATTCATCCCGCATGGCACGCTCCCTCGGTTCCTCTTTTATTTCTATGGTGAGGGTGTACATTTCTTCAAATATGGAGTCTATCTCTTCCTGGCATTTTTCCAGATCGAACTCTACATATTTTGCAGCCAGATAACTAATAAGCTCTATCGGATTATGATCAATATTACCTAAGTTGTAGATATATTCGTAGCAGCCTGGATATTCTTCTGTCTCAATTTTGCTGATTCTCTCTTCCAAGTCTGTTTCCAGTTTTTTCATATATGCGGTGCAGTCTGATATTTGGTCATATCCTGCCTGATAGGTACTTTTAATAATGGCTTCACCGCCCATTCC
>JAEWPN010000240.1 GCA_023399455.1 Bacillota bacterium | reverse complement strand
ATGTGCTGCTTGATCTGCTGAATGAAAAGGATATGGATATAGCCGGACAGCATATGGACTGCGGCATCGAGATATACGATGCCAAGGAGCAGGATACACATGCGGGAGGAAGCGGCTGCGGATGCAGTGCGGTAACCCTGTCCGCCTATATTTTAAAAAAGATAGAAGAAGGTGTATGGAAGCGCGTATTGTTCGTTCCTACCGGAGCTCTATTGTCTAAGACGAGCTTCAACGAAGGACAGACCGTACCGGGAATTGCCCATGGAGTTGTTATAGAGGCGATATAGTTACTGTAAACGGAGTGAATAGTAACACGATATAACGAAGCGAAAAAATAACTATTGAATAATATACTCATGGATTATATAATAAAAGGTATAATTCATGGGTATTTTTTTGCAAATTTACTTAATCGATTAAGTAAAATAATGAGGTGGGATTATGAGAGATGGGAAGAGAATGTTTGTAACGGGAGTATCGTGCCTGATTATGCTGGCTTTTACTGGCTGCGGGCTGCTGCGGCAGGAGGAAGAGGTGAAAAATCAGATAACGATTCCTTCTTATGATGCCAGCGGTGCAAGCTATGGCTATGTAAAGCGCGGAGATTTGGAAAATGCGGAGACCTTGTTCCTAAAACTGACCACTACGGAGGAGCACGGGCTTTGCTTTGGCATATCCGGTATCAGCATTGATAAGGTTTACATAAAGGAAGGAGACAGTGTGAGAACAGGCCAGCTTTTGGCGGAGCTTCAAAGCGAGGATATTAAGAATGAAATAACTTCTCTGGAAGCGAAGAAGGAAACCATCGCCTTGGATATCCAGCATACCGAGCAGCTTTTGGAGGAGACAAGGCAAAGAACGGAATACATTGAAGAGAAGGAAGACGCGAGGCAGGAGTCCATAGGCCGATACCAATTGCAGCTTCAGCAGCTGGATAATGATTTGCTTCAAACGCAGGGAGAGCTGAAGGAGCAGGAAAGCAAGCTGGAAAAGCATCGGATTTATGCGGATATAGATGGTACGGTAGCGAGAATAGAGCGCTATGGAGAGGGTTTCCTGTCGGATGAAAAGCAAGTTTTTCTGACCTTGCAGTCGACAGCCCGGCAGTTCTCCGGTAATACGAAGGCAGAGAATGACTTTGAAAAGGGGCAGAAGGTAAGCCTTCTGGTGAATGAGGAGGAATATCCGGCTCAAATCCTCAGAGCCGAAAAGTCGGAGGGTGTTACTGAGGTAGATGTAAGACTTCAGGAAGGTTATACGATTCCTGAGGATTGCACATATGGAGAAGTATTATGGAGTACCGGGGTGGTAAAGGGCGTTTTATACGTGCCGAAGAATGCGATCGTGACCGTAGGAGAGAAGAGCTATGTATACAAAATGGAAGAGGACGGCTTCACGAATCCTGTAGAAGTGCAGACCGGAACGGTCAATGCAGACTATGCGGAAATAATAACAGGAGTTGAGCAGGATGATATGGTAATGCTGTATGAATGAGCAAAAACCATATTTTATAATATTGGATTTTCAGAATTTCAAATGGCGGAAGGTATGGACGTAATTATGGGGCTTATGGGTTATAAAAAGAAAATTGCAGTTTTATGTATCATTTTTGGTATGACAACTATGTCATTTGGTGGGTGCGGAAAGCAGGTGCCGATGCCGGAGCTTTTGGAACCGGTGGAGGTGAGCCTTTCCGGCAGAATCGCACAGCGAGAAGATATATTTGACATAGAGGCATATGCCGGGAGCGTAAAGCCTTATGCCGTAAGCTATGCTTTTCCCGATGCCTGCCTCGTGGAGAAGATTTCGGTACGTCTTGGAGAATATGTAGAGGCAGGCCAGGTGCTTGCCGTGATGGACAGGTCGGACGATGAAAGGCGGAGAGATCAGCTCAGGAGCGATATTTCCTGGCTTGAAAAAGAAGACGAGTGTCAGCGGAGGATGGACGAAGCGGATATGACGGTAGCGCAGATGCAGCTTTCCATGGCGATATCCGAAAGCAAGGATACAAAAGAGGAGAAAAAGGCTATTCAGGATATGACAAAGGCGCTGGAAGCAGATAAAGAGGAAGCGGAATACGAAAGAGGCCTAAGGCAGATAGCCATCGAAGAAAAGCGTAAACAGCTAAGTCTCTATGACCAGAAGACGGACAATGCCTATCTGAAGGCAAAGGAAAGCGGCTATGTTGTATATGTAAAAGAGTTTTCAGCGGATAACACTGCGGGCAGCGTGGATGCGGAGGAAATCGTTGTCTTGATCTCCGGCAAACAGCTGGCTTACATATCGGCAGATATAGTGGATGCCAAGGTAAAGAAGGCGACGGAAATCTATGCGGAGATAGACGGAGAAAAATATGAACTGGAATATCTTCCTTATTCTGATCAGGAAAGGCGGATAGCAATCGATGCCGGAATAAGTCTGGAAGCACGTTTCGGTACGAAGGACGATGCAGCTATCGCAAAGCTGATTGGAAGAAACGCAACGGTTTATCTTTTATCCAATCAGAAGAAGCAGGTGATCTGTACCGCTCCCGATTCCCTTTTCAGCGAAAACGGCGAGTATTTTGTCTATGTACTGGAAAACGGACAGAAAATTAAACGGAGCGTGACTCCCGGTATTCATACGGTCAATGCGGTGGAGATAGAGGAAGGGCTTGAAGGAGGAGAAAACATATATTACCCGATAAGCGACATGCCCGGCAATAAGCATACCATTGAAAAGACACAGAAAAGTACCTTTGAAATCGTAAAAAAATACGATCAGACCAATATGAAGCAGACTGCCGCCTTGCGTGTCCTGGTAAAACCCGAGGCTGCCGTATTGCAGGAACTCAAGGTGAAAAACGGGATGGAGATAGCGCAGGGCGATACGATAGCGATTCTGGCAGCAGACGAAGGGGAAAGCATGAAAGAAGCATATGCTCAGGAATTAGAAGAATTGAAGGCCTCCTACGATTTCCAGAGAACGTTGGATAATAAAGAAGCGGACAAGAGGCAGAAACGCATAAGCGCCATGATAGAAAACAAAACGGAGAATACCTTCGAGTACAAGAAAACGGTGCAGGAGTTAAATAAAATAAAGCTTTCCATGGAACTGGAGGACGCCCGTTACCAATATGAGGCCGAGAAATTAAATCGGAATATCGACAAGGCAGGGGAGCAATCGGGCATTATCGAGGTAAAAGCTCCGGGGGCGGGAATCGTTACGGAGGTAACAGCCTCACCCGAGGGCTATTCTATCCTTAAGGATACCCTCCTTTGCAAGATAGCAGATCCTTCTTCTCTTAATATCATGGTATACACCGAGGATAAAGAGGTAGTTCCCATGGATAGAGAGGTGACTGTGGATTTATACCAGACCGAAGAGGATTTGAAGGGTAAGGTAATCAGTTCCTATCAGGATGCTGTGAGGACGATGTATAACGAAAAACGCCTGCTTAGCGAGAACAATCCCCAGATGACGAAGATTTCCTATATCGCGCTGGAGGAAGGGATGTCCTATGAAGACGTGAAGTCCTTCGGTGTAAATGTGGTACTTTGGAGCGTGCCTAACGCGATTATCATAGATACCCGGGCAATTTATAACGAGAATGACAGAAGATACGTATGGCTTCTGGAAGAGGGACAGATGAAGAAGCAGTATGTGACCATGGGCTACAACGATGCAAATAAGGCTTGGATTATACAAGGACTGCGCGCAGGGCAGGAAATTATATTGGAGAATTAGGAGAAGGCGATGATTCGATTTGTATGGCAGAAATTGATACATAAAAAATGGCTGAATATGTGCACCTTTTTGGGGATCGTCCTCCTGGTCAGCGTCGCTGCCGGAAATGTGCTCTATCAGGGAGCTGCGCTTAATAAGCTGTTGCAGAACAAGTTCGATAGTTACATAGGAGAGAATAATACATATCCGGCATTGGTAGAGGCTGTCTATCCCTTTGCATATACTGATAGGGAGGAGACCGCTGTCGCTCAGGCAAAGACGGTGTGCGGGACGGTAAGTGCGGCAATTGAAGACAAGCTCCCCGTTAAGGAAAGAGAAAACGTTATGCTGTTTACCTCAGACAGTCTTTTAGGTGTTCCCTCTTATCAGAGCGATGATTCTAAGCAGGACTACTTTTTTATCCCCAGCTATATGGATAATATGGAGGAACATACAAAGATATTAAAGGGAGAGCCTTTTGCCGAGGCCGCGGATGAAGAAGGTATATATGAATGTATCGTAAATGAGAGCATGGTTTTTAGTTATAATCTTTCCGTAGGGGAGATGATAACCTTTCCCAAGACACAGATGAAAGATGGAAAAGAACTTAAAATCCGTATTGCAGGAATTTTTAAGGAAAATGACAGCCATGACAGTTATTGGGTGAGATTCCCGGGCAGCTATGAGAACAATCTATTCATTTCTCAGGCCGCACTGGACGAAATCATGGGGCGCAGGGACGCAGATACGGTAAATATGAGCCTTATCTATGATGTGCTTCTGGATTATGAGAGCATGAGCTTTAAGCAGGCGGATGAAACCATAGCCGGTCTGGCAGATATAACGGCTAACCCTCCTGCAGTGAAGATGACGGTCAATTCGGGGCTGGGAGAGCTTCTTGGCAGCTATATGGATGCACAGAATCAGGTAAAGGCGACCATGAGGACACTGCAGATACCTCTTCTGGTGCTGCTGATGGTATTCCTGTACATGGTATCCTCCCATGTGTTCGAGATGGAGCAGAATGAAATCGCCATGCTAAAGAGCAGAGGCGTGGGCAACGGACAGATTCTTGGCATCTATTTCGCCCAGTCCTTCCTCCTGGCCATAGCGGGAGCAGTGTTCGGCGTCCTGTTGGGCTGGGTATTCGCCTCCCTTTTAGGAAGCGCTAACGCGTTTATGGAATTCGTAGGAGGGCGGCGCATGCGCATTGCGCCGGATATAGGACTTCCTGTCTCCGTACTGGCGGCGATTCTGGCGGC
>JAEWPN010000155.1 GCA_023399455.1 Bacillota bacterium | reverse complement strand
AGATGAGTCAGAAGGAGGGCTACGTATCGGAAGCGGACAATACGGTGACAGTAGTGCTTCATACGGAGCTGACGGAGGAACTGATGGAAGAAGGCTTCGTATATGAAGTGATCAGCAAGATCCAGACCATGCGTAAGGACGCCGATTTCGAAGTTATGGATCACATCCGGGTATCGATTGACGGAAATGATAAAATTGCAGGTATTGTTAAGAAAAATGAGAGCATAATATCAGCAAAGGTGCTTGCGGATGAAATGGTAACGGGTGAAACGTTCGCAGTTTCCAAGGAATGGAATGTGAACGGAGAAAATGTTATTATAAGTATCGCTATTGTTCACTCCGTTCACAGTAACGCATGATTTCCGCATGCAGATTCGCTACGCGAAGCAGAAATCATCTCTTGAATCACGTTCTTACGTAGCTTAACAGCAAGTGTTAAGCTACTGTGTGATCAGTAACTAAGTATCTGTAGGAATTAAATAATATACAGAATAGTGTTGACAAAAAATAAATTTATGATTATCATATAAGTATGCAAACGGTTGCATAGATAATAATGATATATAAATTTATTTTTTTTGGCAATTCGTGCAAGCGGTTGCGTAAAGGAGCATATATGGCAGTAACAATTAAAGATATAGCCAAAAAAGTGGGAGTATCCCCCTCTACAGTGTCGAGAGTCATTAATGGCAATGCGGTAATTTCGGAGGAAACTAAAAAAAAGATTGTAAGTGTGATGGAAGAATTAGATTATCATCCTAACAGTCTTGCCAGGAATCTGGCCAATGGAAATGCATATGCGGTGGGGCTTGTTATCGATGCACAAGATGAGCATACATTTTCCAATGCCTTTTTTAACAGGAGTGTTTATGCGATTGAAACCGTAGCACAGAATCATGGATATAACCTTTTGATTACAAATGACAGGGATACGGCTGGAACGAGCGCCGTAGAAAAGCTTGTACTGGAGAAAAAAGTTGACGGAATTATATTGCCTACCTCCAGTGTGACAGTCAAATTAGTGAAATTGCTAAAAGACAATAATTTCCCGTTTGTTGTTCTGGGAGAGCCAAGGATAGACGGAAAAGACGTAAGCTGGGTGGATATCAATAATGAAATGGGAAGTGAGATCGCAGTTAAGCATCTGAAAGAGAACGGCTATAAGCGTGTGTCAATTTTGGTGGAAAACAGAAAAACGGTCTTTGCGAGAAATAGAATAGAGGGATATGTCAAGAGCGTGAAGGCGTATGGACTTGCTTACAGCGAGGAATATATTGCCGACTGTGGAACAGAGATGGAAAGGATATCCTCTATTATAAAAGACATGCTGGTCAGGGATAACCCGCCGGATGCATTTTTGTGTTCCAATAATATGATTGCTTATCAAGTGCTCAAGGAATTGAAATCACAGAATATTTCTGTTCCCGGAGAAATAGGCCTTGTTACTTTTGATAATTATCCGATTGCAGAATATATGGATCCGCCCTTGACGGTAGTGGATGTGGATACGTTCAGTCTCGGTGAGCAGGCGGCCTCCACGCTGTTGAATAAAATCAGAAGAGTAGAACAAGGCAATCAGCAAATTGCAATTTCTCCAAGTCTTATAGAAAGAGATTCTTCGAAAAGAGGTAAATAGAATGTTAAAAGAAGCAGTATTACATAGGAACTCATATAAATATGTTTATCCTTCCTTAAGAAATTGTCTGAATTTCAAGCTCAGGACAGGGAGGGAGGACATCAAAGACTGTAAACTAATCTGTTTCCCGCGTACCGATACGGACAGCCCCCAGATACTTTCCATGAAGTGTTTTGCCAGAGACCATTTATTTGATTATTTTGAAACCGCCGCATATTTCAGCAAGGTCGCCAGGTATCAAAAATATTATTTTGAGCTTGTGGATGCGGAAGATAGAAGCTATTACTATTCCGCATATGGAATTACGCGGGAAAGACCCGAGGATGGATATTTTGAATTTTTGTATGCAAATAGAGGAGATGTTATTTCGGTGCCGGATTGGGCGAAAGGGATCGTGTATTATCAGATTTTTCCCGAACGGTTTAAAAATGGAGATACCTCAAATGACCCGAAGGAATGTGTGCCATGGGGAAGTATACCGGATAGAGAATGCTATATGGGGGGAGATTTGCGCGGGATTATACAGAAACTGGATTACCTGAAGAGTTTAAGCGTAGACTGCCTTTACCTGACACCGATTTTTAAGGCCGATTTTAATCATAAATATGCAACACAAGACTATTATGACGTAGATCCGATGTTCGGAAGCAGGCAGGATTTGAAGGATCTGATAGAGGGCTGCCATAGGAGAGGAATGAGGATTATTCTGGACGGTGTATTTAATCATACGGGAATACACTTCGGTCCCTTCGAAGATTTACTGGAGAAGCAAGAGAAATCTGCATATAAGGAGTGGTTTTATGTTACTGAGTATCCGGTTGTGGTCTCGCATAATGCCTATGAATGTGTCGGTGCATATAAATGGATGCCTAAGCTGAACACTTCCAATGCAGAAGTAAAGAAATTTATTATAAATGTTATGGAATATTGGATAGATGAATTCGGCATCGATGGCTGGAGGCTGGATGTGGCAGATGAGGTGGACGGAGGCGTATGGGAGGAGGCACATAAGAGAATAAAAAATAAAAAGCAGGATGTATTGCTTCTGGGAGAGACGTGGAGTCTGTCGGATAAAATGCTGGAAGGAAATCAGTTAGACAGTATAATGAACTATTTCTTCCGGGATACCGTATGTGATTATTTTGCGAAGGATAAAATTGATGTGGACGAATTCGATCATAGATTAAATCAGATGTATGCGGCATACCATATGGAATTCCGGTTGGCTCTTTATAATCTTTTGGACAGTCATGATACGGCAAGATTTCTTTCGGAAAGCGGAGGAGATAAGAAAAAACTGAAACTTGCCGCAGCCTTTCAATTTATTTTTCCTGGTTCGCCAGCCATTTATTATGGTGATGAGATCGGTATGGAAGGGGATAATGATCCGGACTGCAGAAGGGGCATGATATGGGAAGAAGAAAAACAGGATAAAGAACTGTTCCGGTGGTATTGTATGCTGAGCAGATTGAGGCAGGAAGAAAAAGCATTGAAGTACGGAAGCTTCCACACAAACATATGTGATGCCGGTCAGCAATTGTTCGGTTGCATCAGGAAATATGAAAATGAGGTCATATATGCGGTGTTTAGCAAAAATCATTCTAAAACTTGCGTACAGGTGCCGTTGCTATCGGATTCAAAGGCAGTGGACCTTATCGGTAACGAGGAGTATGCGGTAGAGAAAGAATATACAAAAGACGCTTATAATGGGGACATTTTGGAATACAAGGGAAAAGTAACCGTAGAGCTTTTGCCGTATTCCATGAAAGTCATAAAACAAATTATGGAGGTATAGGGAATGAAGAAAAACAAAAAAATACTGGCAATTGTACTAACAACCGTTGTGTGCTTGGGAGCTGTCATGGGTTGTGGTAAATCGCCAGCAAAATCTGAATCCGCCGTTAACGACGGGGAAACAGCAGCAGTGGTTCAGCAGGATGAAGAAAAAGAAAGTACAGAAGAAATTGTTTTGGACTTTTGGCACCATTATAGTGCCGAATCTGCTGAAAATGAAACCTTGAACAATATATTAATTCCTAAGTTTGAGGAAGAGAATCCAAACATAAAAGTAAATGCCGTATCCCATGAATGGGCGGACCTGCATGATAAGCTTCTCATCAGTGCAACATCCGATACACTGCCTGACGTAGCAAGGCTGGATAGTGCATGGATACCAGAATTCCAAAAAACTGATATTCTGATAGCATTGGATGAGGAAATGAGTGATTTTACCGCTGCAAGTGAAATATTATTGGAAAGCGCTATGAGCACTGCCCGGGTAGGGACACATTATTACGGACTGGCACTTAATACAAACACTAAAATCTTATTCTATAATGTAAAAGCGCTGCAGGCTGCAGGGCTGTCAGCTCCCTCAACAATGGAAGAGTTTGCACAAACAGTGAAACAACTGTCAGGAACCAACGAAAATGGACAGCAGGTCTGGGGGTACAGCGAACCCGGCTTGTCGGGGTGGAATGTATGTCCGTTTATCTGGAGCTTCGGCGGAGAGATCACTAATCCGGAGCAGACAAAAGCAAGCGGTTATATTAACAGCGAGAATACAATAAAGGCCGTACAAATGCTTGCGGATTTATATGATTCGGGATCTATTACCGGATGGAACAACGGAGATATCCCGATGACCGACGGTTTTGGTACAGGCAGATATCTTATGATCCTTGATGGCCCCTGGAAAACGGCAGAATTGGCCGGCGGATATCCCGATATGGAATATGCAACAGCACCGATGCCTTCCGGAGACGGCGGCTCTCATTCTGTTCTGGGAGGCGAAAATATCGCGATGTTTAAATCAGCCGACAAGGAAGCCTCCTGGAAATTTATGAAGTTTATGACAAGCGAGTTCGCACAGGAAGAAATGGCAAAATGCGGACAGATTCCTGTCAATAAGCAGGCACTGGAAAGTGATACGGTAAAATATGCCGACTTTGCTCCGTTTATTGATTCTCTTGAAAATGCGAGAACACGTCCTACGGTCGCTATGTGGTCTGAAATTGATAACCAGCTTTCCATAGCAGTTTCAGCAGTTATGAACGGAGAAAAAACAGCCGAAGAGGCAATGAATGAACTTGCGGTCTTAATCGATGAACTATTAATTAATTAGTCCTTGTTATATTATCTTTAATGCGGTAGGTTCACGCTGCCGCGTTAAAGATAATTATATAATAGGAATGAAAACAAGTCAATGTGATAGTATAGGGTGTCCATATGAATAAAAAAGTTATGGGGAATAAGCTGCAGATTGCGGCGCTGCTTGCCCCGGGTGTTTTGATTTTCAGTATATTTACATTGTATCCTATTGTTAAGCTCTTTGTAATGAGCTTTTTTGAATGGGATTTTGGGTCCATGTTTGAACAGGCATTTATTGGACTGGAGAATTACAAAACTGTCCTGAAGGATAAATATTTTCAGACAGCATTTATGAATTCTATTTATTACACATTGATTACGGTTCCGGCTCAGATGATAATGGGTTTGTTTGTGGCACTGCTGATTAACGGTGTGGCACGTTTCAAGGTAGGATACCGCGTATTGTATTATCTTCCGGTAATCACATCATGGGTAATCGCATCATTGGTCTTCAGATATATTTTCAATACAGAAGGTCTCTTGAATTATTTTCTGTCGAATGTTCTGCACATTACCCGCGGAAATATCAGATGGCTGGATTCGCGTACCGGAGGAATGGCAGTGGCCATGCTGCTCGGTACATGGAAAGGTATCGGATGGAATATGGTAGTTTTTCTTGCAGCTTTGCAGACTGTTCCGGCGGAATTGTACGAAGGGGCTTCTATTGACGGAGCAGGAACGATACGGAAATTCTTCAGTATCACGTTGCCTTCGATCAAAGGGACGGTATTGTTTGCGCTGGTTATGCTTACCATAGGAGGATTTAATGTATTTACATCCATTAAGATGATTACAGGAGGAAATCCCGGACATCAAACGGATACTGTTTTAACATGGATGTATTATAAAGCTTTTAGCACAGGGGAATTCGGATATGCGGCTGCGCTGTCCTTTATCATAGCATCTGCACTGGCGTGTCTGGCACTTATACAGTTCCGGATGATGAGAAATAAGGAATAAAGAGGTAGTATATGACAAAGAAAACATTGAGACAGACAGGTATAAATTTCATTTTGCTGAGCATGCTAAGCTTGGTTATTATGCCTATGATTTATATGGTAAGCACATCTCTTAAGTCTAACGGAGCTCTGTATGAATTTCCGCCCAGATTCTTTCCTCATCTTGATGAGCTTACAATAGAGAATTATATATATATCATAAGACAGGGGAAATATTATATCAACTTTCTGAATAGTATTCTGGTATCGGGAATAACGGTACTGCTTGCGGCTTTTATTGCGTCGGCGCTGGGATTTTGCATGGCACGGTTTCATTTTACAGGGAAGAAGATTCTATTTGCATTTATTCTTCTTACAATGATAATACCGGGAACCACACTCATTGTGCCTCAGTATGAACTGGCTGTTAAGCTGAAAGCAATTAATAACCTATGGGGGCTGATCCCATTTTATGTCGCATGGGTAATCCCGTATTCAACGTTTATGATCAAGGGATTTGTTGAAACGATTCCTTCTGAACTGGATGAAGCGATATATATGGACGGCGGCAGTGTATTTACCGTCTTTTTCAAAATAATACTGCCCTTAGCAAAGCCGGGAATTGCATCGGTTTCTATTTTTAATTTTCTTACGGCATGGGAAGAATATCCGTGGGCCAATACTGTAATAAATGATAATTTAAAGAGAACGCTGCCGATTGCGATATCCGGTTTTTTCGGACAGCATCAGTTCACACAATGGGGATATGTATTTGCATTATCAGTATTCAGCCTTATTCCTATTCTTCTCGTGTTTATTTTCTGTCAGAAATTCTTTGTTGCCGGGTTGACGACAGGCAGCGTAAAAGGGTGATCGCCAACGGGAGTGGGTACTAACGGACGGTTGATTTTTTTGCCATATAATGTATAATCATGCATATACAGCAGGTAAAATAGGAGGACATAGATGGCGAAGAAATCGACCCTGTCTTTTGATAAGGATTTATTTAAAAGAAGTGTAGTTTATAATGTAAAAACGTTATATAGAAAAAGTATGGAGGAGGCATCGCCCCAGCAGATATTTCAGGCGGTATCCTATGCTGTCAAGGATGCAATCGTCGATAAGTGGATGACGACGCAGGAAGAATATGAGAAGCAGGACCCTAAACTGGTTTATTACCTTTCCATGGAATTCCTGATGGGAAGGGCGCTTGGCAACAATATTATTAATCTGCAGGCCTATGAGCCGGTAAAGGAAGCTCTGGAAGAGCTTGGCGTGGACATCAACGCGATAGAAGATCAGGAGCCGGATGCAGCGCTTGGCAACGGCGGCCTGGGAAGGCTTGCCGCTTGTTTTCTAGATTCTCTCGCCACTCTGGGATATCCGTCATACGGCTGCGGTATCCGCTACCGTTACGGAATGTTCAAGCAGCAGATTCGCGACGGTTATCAGATAGAGGTGCCCGATAACTGGCTGGAGAACGGCAATCCCTTCGAACTGAGAAGGCCGGAATACGCCAAGGAGGTAAAGTTCGGCGGCTATGTCAATGTATATGTGGACGAGAACGGCAGAAGTAATTTCAAGCAGGAGGGCTATCAGTCGGTGAACGCGGTCCCTTACGATCTGCCTATCGTAGGCTATGGAAACGGCATTGTGAATACGCTGCGTATATGGGATGCTCAGCCGGTGGAATGCTTCAGGCTTGAATCTTTCGATAAAGGCGACTATCAGAAAGCGGTGGAGCAAGAGAATCTGGCGAGAAATATCGTAGAGGTGCTGTACCCTAACGACAATCATTATGCGGGCAAGGAGCTTCGCTTAAAACAGCAGTATTTCTTTATATCCGCATCGGTGCAGGAGGCGGTGGCAAAGTATATGCGTAAGCATGGGGATATCCGCAGATTTCATGAAAAGGTCACTTTCCAGTTGAACGATACCCATCCTACCGTAGCGATTGCCGAGCTGATGCGTATCCTTATGGATGAGTATTATCTTACATGGGATGATGCGTGGACGGTCACTACGAAGACCTGCGCCTATACGAATCATACCATTATGGCGGAGGCACTGGAAAAATGGCCCATCGAACTGTTCTCCAGACTGCTGCCCAGGGTCTATCAGATCGTAGAGGAAATTAACCGGCGCTTCGTGAAAGAAATAGAGCAGATATATCCGGGAAATCAGGAAAAAATCCGCAAAATGGCGATTATTTATGATGGTCAGGTTAAAATGGCACATCTTGCCATCGCTTCCGGCTATTCGGTAAACGGTGTGGCGAGACTGCATACGGAAATATTGAAAAAGCAGGAGCTTAGAGATTTCTATGAGATGATGCCGGAGAAGTTCAACAATAAGACGAACGGCATTACCCAGAGGCGTTTTCTCCTCCATGGGAACCCGCTTCTGGCGGACTGGATTACTTCCCATATAGGTCCGGAATGGGTTACCGATCTGACGAGACTGACGAAGCTGAAGGTCTATGCGGACGATGAGAAGGCAAAACAGGAGTTCATGAACATTAAGTATAAGAATAAGATCCGCCTGGCGGAATATATTCTGGAGCATAACGGCATTGAGATAGATCCGCGTTCGATTTTTGACGTTCAGGTAAAGCGGCTTCACGAATATAAGAGGCAGCTTTTGAATATTCTTCATATTATGCACCTTTACAATCAGCTAAAGGAGCATCCGGAGATGTCCTTCTACCCGAGAACCTTCATTTTCGGCGCGAAAGCAGCGGCAGGATATGTCAATGCGAAGCTGACCATCAAGCTTATCAATGCGGTAGGTGAGGTAATCAACAACGATACTTCCATCCGCGGTAAGATCAAAGTTGTATTCATCGAGGACTATAAGGTATCCAACGCAGAAATTATTTTTGCCGCATCGGATGTTTCCGAGCAGATATCAACGGCCAGCAAGGAAGCTTCCGGAACAGGCAATATGAAATTCATGCTTAACGGTGCGATCACTCTGGGAACCATGGATGGCGCCAATGTGGAAATAGTGGAAGAGGTAGGGGAAGAGAATGCGGTTATCTTCGGCCTTAGCTCCGATGAAGTTATTCACTATGAGAACTTCGGCGGTTATGACCCGATGGAAATATTCAACAACAATTCCGATGTCAGAAAAGTATTGATGCAGCTGATTAACGGCACTTATTCCAGGAACGATCCGGATCTGTTCCGTCCGCTTTACAATTCGCTGTTAAATACTTTGAGCACAGCTAAGGCGGATACGTACTTTATTCTGAAGGACTTCGAGGACTATGCGGAGGCACAGAAAAAAGTAGAGGAAGCATACCGGGATGAAAAGGGATGGGCCAGGAGCGCCATTTTAAACGTGGCCTGCTCAGGCAAGTTCTCCTCAGACAGAACTATTGAGGAATATGTGAAGGATATATGGCATCTGGATAAGGTGGTTTTGCCATCTAAAAAAGATAAATAATGATAACTTAGTGCACCTTGATCTGACATAAAAGTCGTTTTCAAGGTGCACTTTCGTCATGTAATAGGATTAGGGTGTCAAAAGGTCCTTTTGCAAACGTCTCAAGTCAATATGCTCAAAACAAAAAGACTCCTGCTCCGAATTCCAATATATAAGAAGTTCTAATTCTCAGTCTATTCGCGCCAAACATA
>JAEWPN010000034.1 GCA_023399455.1 Bacillota bacterium | reverse complement strand
ACCGTTTAATAGGGATTATTTCCCATGTTCCCGAGCTGGCGGAAAAGATAGAAAAACAAATAGTGGTTACAAAAACAAATGTAGGCAGCAGTATAAAGGTTGTGGTATAATATTCGCGGATATTTGGTAAGAACAGTAACCTGTGAACATTTAGGAAGTATGAGGTATAGCAAATGGAAAAAGATTATGATGTGATTATAATAGGCGCCGGCCCGGGGGGAATTTTCTGCGCTTATGAGCTGATTAATAAAAATAAGGACTTAAAGGTTCTGGTGGTGGAAAAGGGGCGCTCTATCGAGAAGAGAAACTGCCCCAAGCGTGTGACCAAGCAGTGCGTAGGGTGTAAGCCTTGCTCCATTACAACAGGCTTTGCGGGTGCGGGAGCATTTTCCGATGGAAAGCTGTCTTTATCTCCTGATGTGGGCGGCAATCTTCCGGCCATTCTGGGTTATGACGAGACGCTGAAACTTATCGGAGAATCGGACAGGGTTTACCTGGAATTCGGTGCGGATGAAAGCGTGTACGGCGCAGACAAGGAAAAAGAGATCCGTAAAATAAGAAGAAAAGCCATCAATGCGAATTTAAAGCTGATAGAGTGTCCGATCCGTCACCTTGGCACGGAGGAGGGGTATAAGATTTATTCCAAGCTGCAGCACCATCTGGAGAAGGAAGGTGTCCATCTGATGTTCAATACGATGGTGGAACAGATTCTCATAGAGGAGGGCAAGGCGGTAGGAATCGTCACCGATAAGGGTGAATCCTATTATGCGAGGGAAATCGTTTCGGCTGTAGGCCGGGAGGGTGCGGACTGGTTCAAGGACAAGTGCGATGAGATCGGCATCGAAACGACCCCTGGAACGGTGGATATCGGTGTTCGCGTGGAAGTACGCGACGAAGTGATGCAGTTTTTGAACGAGAATCTGTACGAAGCCAAGTTGGTTTTATATACACCTACCTTCGATGACAAGGTGAGGACCTTCTGTACAAATCCCTCAGGAGAAGTTGCGACGGAATATTATGAGGGCGGACTTGCAGTGGTAAACGGACATGCATATAAATCGAAAGAATTTAAGACTAACAATACGAACTTTGCCATTCTCGTATCCAAGAATTTTACGAAGCCTTTCAAGACTCCTATCGAATACGGCAAGCAGATTGCACAGTTGTCCAATATGCTCTGTGGCGGGAGGATTATGGTACAGACTTTCGGAGATTTCAAACGGGGCAGGAGGACTACCGAGGAGAGGCTTTGCAGAAACAACTTGATTCCTACGCTGAAGGATGCGGTGCCGGGAGATTTGTCACTGGTATTCCCCCACAGAATCATGGTGGATATTCAAGAGATGCTGGAAGCGCTGGATAAGGTGACTCCGGGAATCGCTTCGGATGAGACTCTGCTTTACGGCGTAGAGGTGAAATTCTATTCCAATAAGGTAGTAGTGGATAAGAACTTTGAAACGAGCGTGAAGGGGCTTCGCGCTATCGGCGACGGGGCCGGTGTGACGCGCGGATTACAGCAGGCCTCGGCCAATGGAATCAGTGTGGCAAGAAGTATATTGAAGGGAATGGAAATATAGAGGTGTTTGAACGCAATAAAAGGACATTAAAGATAAGAAGAAGGATGAGTGAAAAACAATCATGGAAACGGGCAGCGGCAGTACTTCTGATGATATGTCTTGCCGGACTGGCCAGCGCCTGCGGCAATAAGGATGAGAATGGAACGAAGGTCGTTCTGACTACCGGTTTTAGCAAGGACGAGATATTTCGCATAGAGACAATTTCCTGCAAGCTGCCTGAAATCATGGTGTATCTTACCAATTCACAGAACCAGTACGAAGGAGTTTTCGGCTCCAGTATATGGGACGCGGATATCGAGGGAACGACCTTGGAGCAGAATGTGAAGGATACCGCTTTGGCGCGTATTGCCCAGATCAAGACGATGAATCTTCTGGCGGAGCAGCACGGAGTGGAGCTGTCGGAGCAGGAGATGGAGCAGGTGGCGGAAGCGGCCGGAATATATTATAATTCCCTCAATGATAAAGAAAAGGAATTGATGGGGGTGACGGAAGAGACGATCTCCACTCTATATTCCGAATATGCGCTGGCGAACAAGGTTTACAGCTATATCATCAAGGATATCAATCCTGAAATCAGTGACGATGAGGCGAGAACGATTACTGTTCAGCATATTCTGATCAAAACATATGCGCTGGATGGAACAGGAGCAAAAATTGAATATACGCAGACAGCCAAGGACGATGCTTATGCGAAAGCGCAGGAGGTTCTAAAGCTCGCGCAGGAGGGAACCGATTTCGAGGAGCTGATCGAGAAATACAGCGAAGACAACAAGGGGACATATTCCTTCGGCAAAGGGGATATGGAGAAAAGCTTCGAGGATGCGGCGTTCAATCTGGAGACAGGAGAGATCAGCAGCATCGTAGAAACAGAATATGGATACCATATCATTAAATGTATAAGCACCTTCAACCGTGAAGAGACCGATGCGAATAAGGTGAAAATCGTAGAGGAGCGCAAGACGGAGGTGTTCGGTCAGGAATACGATACCTTTGTCGGCACGCTGACGAGGAATCTGAACGAAAGCCTTTGGAACAGCGTGACATTCATTCATGATCCTGAGGTAAAGACCTCCAGCTTTTTTGACATATACGGGCAGTATTTTAAAGAATAGGTCTCAGTTTACAAAAATTTTATAAATGCGCGAAACGGCTTGTATGCTGAATAAAACGCGGGTTATTAGCACTCATTTTTATTGAGTGCTAATTTCCTCTTGACTTTTTTTGACGAGAGAATTAAAATTTCAATATGCGGCCGGGAGAGAGGATTTTGCCGGTCAAAATAGTTTAAAAATGAACAGATCAGAAAGGAAAGTGACTTTTTATGGCAGCAAAACACGGTAGTTTATCAATCAATAGCGATAATATTTTCCCGATTATCAAGAAATGGCTGTATTCCGATCATGATATTTTTATGAGGGAACTTATTTCTAACGGATGTGATGCGATTACTAAGCTGAAGAAGTTGGAGATGATGGGGGAATGTACTTTGCCTGGCGATTATAAGGCAAAGATACAGATATTGGTGAATCCCGAAGAAAAGACTTTGAAATTTATCGATAACGGTATAGGAATGACGGCCGAAGAGGTAGAAGAATACATCAACCAGATCGCTTTTTCCGGCGCTACGGACTTTTTTGAAAAATATAAGGATAAGACGAATGAGGACCAGATCATCGGACATTTCGGTTTGGGCTTTTATTCTGCGTTCATGGTGGCGGATCAGGTTCATATCGATACCCTTTCTTATAAAGAGGGCGCCGTTCCCGTTCACTGGGAATGCGACGGCGGTACGGAATTCGATATGGAAGAGGGAACGAGAACGGAAGTAGGTACGGAGATTACTTTGTTTATCAACGAAGACTGCCTCGAGTTCTGCAACGAATATAAGGCGAGGGAGATTATCAAGAAATACTGTTCCTTCATGCCTACGGAAATTTACCTGTCAAAAGAAAATACTACCGAAACCCAGATCATCAAAGCTGACGAAAAGTTGGATACGGACACCGTATTGGAAGAAATCGTCAAGGAAAAGGAAGAGGATGAGCAGAAGCTTAAAATTGCCAAAAGGCCGGAGCTTCTGAACGAGACCAACCCTCTTTGGGCAAGACATCCCAATGAGTGTACAAAAGAGGAATATCTGGAATTCTACCGCAAGGTATTTCAGGATTACAAGGAGCCGTTGTTCTGGATACATCTGAATATGGATTATCCCTTTAATTTAAAGGGAATTCTCTATTTCCCGAAGATCAACACGGAATATGAATCCATCGAGGGCACCATTAAACTATACAATAACCAGGTATTTATCGCGGATAATATCAAGGAGGTCATTCCGGAGTTTCTGCTTTTATTAAAGGGCGTGATCGATTCTCCGGACTTGCCGCTTAACGTTTCCAGAAGCGCGCTTCAAAACGACGGCTTCGTGAAGAAGATTTCCGACTACATCACGAAGAAGGTTGCGGATAAGCTGGCTGGAATGTGCAAGACGGATAAAGAAGAATATGAAAAGTATTGGGATGATATCAGCCCGTTCATCAAATTTGGCTGTTTAAAAGACGACAAATTCTGTGAAAAGATGACGGATTACATTCTCTTTAAGGATTTGGACGGAAAGTACCTGACTCTGCCCGAGTGTCTGGAGGTCAACAAAATAGACACAGAGGATGCCGTAGATGAGAATGGCGACAAGGTGGAAGCCGAAGTTGTAGACGAAGACGGCAATAAGGCGGAGACCGATATCTTAGACGAAGATGGTAACGTAGTGGATGAAAACGCCGATACGGAAGAAGAGAAGAAAGAAAAAATCATCTACTATGTAACGGATGAAAAGCAGCAGAGCCAGTACATCAATATGTTTAAGAATGCAAAAATGGACGCTGTCATTTTGACACATAACATCGATCAGCCCTTTATCTCCCAGCTGGAAGCGAAAAATGAAGGAATCAAGTTCCAGCGTATCGATGCGGATATCACGGATACGCTCAGGGCGAAGACTTCCAAAAAAGCGGAAAAAGAAATGGAAGAGCAGGCTGAGGATATAGCGAAGATCATGAAGAAGGCCTTGAAAAAGGACGCCCTGACCGTGAAGATAGAAAAGCTGAAAAACAAAAAGATTTCTTCCATGGTTACGATATCTGAGGAAAGCAGGCGTATGCAGGATATGATGAAGATGTATTCCATGCCGGGTATGGATATGGGTATGTTCGGCAAGGAAGGAGAAACTCTGATTCTTAATGCGAACCATCCTTTGGTGCAGTATGTGCTGGATAACAAAGAGGGTGATAATGTAAAGATGATCTGTGAGCAGCTCTATGATTTGGCGATGATTCAGAACGCGCCTCTCGAACCGGAAGCGATGACTAAATTTATTGTGAGAAGCAATGACATCATGATGCTTCTTACGAAATAATTGAAAACAGTATGATTCATTGATCGGGAAAAGCACCTGCAAGGGCTTTTCCCGATTTTAATAGGATGAGCAGAGCAGATTAAAATATTTCACAAGCGGCCGCTTTTTGGCATATAATGAGATAAATGAATAGGTAGAGGTATTTCTATGCCTGTAAATATTATACATTCAGCGCAGCAGGGGCCGCTAAACAATACGTATGCCGGGGGGTTGAAAGTAAGCGTGACCTCCACGCTGGGACCGCTCCCCGTTCAGGGCGCTACAGTTTCGATTTCATATACCGGAATGAGCGATTCCATTATAGAAACTTTGGATACGGATGAATCGGGACAAACCGAAGAGATAGAACTTCCGGCACCTCCGCTGGAATATAGCCTGGAACCGGAAAGCAACCGCCCTTATTCCGAGTATGACATTCAAGTAAATGCACCCGGATATGAGCCTATTTTAATAGCGGGAACCCAGATATTACCGGATACTTTGGCATTACAGCCGATCGAGATGATTCCTGTGGACATTGAAGGAACGGAAGAGGAGATAGTAATTCCTTACCATACCTTGTACGGAGAATATCCGCCTAAAATACCGGAGGATGAAATTAAGCCGATGGCTGAAACGGGGGAAATTGTACTTAGCAGGGTGGTAATTCCTGAGTTCGTGGTTGTCCATGACGGCGTACCTTCCGACTCTTCCGCCCCGAATTATTACGTCAGATATAAAGACTATATCAAGAACGTAGCTTCTTCCGAAATCTATGCTACATGGCCGGAAAGTTCGATTTACGCGAATATTTTATGTATTATGTCGGTGACGCTCAACAGAGTATATACCGAGTGGTACAGGAATCAGGGCTATAATTTTACAATTACGTCATCTACTGCCTATGATCAAAAGTGGATGAAGGGAAGAAATATTTATGATAATATCGATTATCTTGTAGATACTGTTTTCGCCAATTACTTATCCCGGCCCGGGGTCAGACAGCCGATCTTCACTTCTTTTTGTGACGGCAGCCGCGTGACCTGCAACGGACTTAGCCAGTGGGGGTCGAAGTATTTGGGGGATGAAGGATATACGGCGATTGAAATAATCCATAATTATTTTGGAAATGATATGTATATCAATACAGCGGAAAGCGTTGCGGGAGTGCCGGCCTCGTGGCCGGGATACAATTTGACGGTCGGTTCCAGCGGGGAGTCTGTGCTTCAGATCCAGCAGCAATTGAACCGCATAGGGCAGAATTATCCTGCGATACCGGGGATAACGGCGGATGGGATTTATGGGCCGCAGACGGCCGAGGCGGTAAGGATATTTCAGGGAATTTTCAACATTCCGCAATCGGGGATCGTGGATTATCCTACGTGGTATCAGATATCCAATATTTATGTGGGTGTAACGCGGATGGGAGAACCGGGGTAGAACCACGGATGGAAAAAAGAAAGGAGTATGGACGGAAGGATGAAAAGGAGCAGAAGAGGTAAAAGGAACATGATGTGGTGGAAGAGCCTGGATAAGGGGATCAGTCAGGCGATTAAGAGCCGGCAGAAGGTAGGAGCGGCAAAGCAGAAGATTCGTTTGAAGGCGGTGAAAGAGAGGCAGAAGAAGGTAGAAAAGAGTATAGATAAGGCGGTCTTCGCTGTCTGCTCCGTGATTTGTCTGATTGCTGCCTGGATTGAGGTGAAGGAAAGACGGAAATAATAGAGTCTGAGGATATGTAAAAAAAGAACGGCTGCAATGCCGTTCTCTTTTTTGAGGAAATCCTCACTCATAGAGCAATTTATTTAGCAAATTAATCCAGATTCAATCTTCTTCTCATCATATATTCCGTCAGGAGGTATAAGAGCGCTCCTATGATGATTGAAAGGATGACCGAGCCGATAAGCATCAGCTTTACCATCGCCCCCACATCTGACGGCGTCATAGCAGCAGCGGCATACGGTTCGGAGATGAGGCCTAATAGCGGGATGTTCATCAGCATGGAGGAACCGAACTGCACGATAACATATTCCGCTACATACCAAATGACCGCACCGGCCACCTTATGCTTAGTGAACATCTGGCCGAGGGATATGGCAGAATATGTCATGAAGATGGAGAAAAAGGTATTAACGATCATTATTAGAATGACGAATAATGCGAAGACGAATAAATTCATCCCAAAAGCCTCTTCCACTACCGGGAGGACATCCCGCTGTAATTCCTGCCATACGGTTACGAACTCATCGGTATTGATGTAGTCCTTCATTGCAGCGAAAAGGATGAAAAAAACGCTGATACATATAACGATTCCTGTTATGATGCTCCATATTACGCTGACGAACAGCTTGGAAAAAATAATATCTCTGGGAGCTACCGGAAGGGTATGGGTAAGATAGCCTTCGTCCGTATATACATTCTTATAAAAACGTATGGCGATATACACGGCAACTGCGATAGCGCCCGCCATAATAGCCAAATAGTAGAACATAATCGCAAATACCATCAGGGTATCCATGATTTCGAAGTTTAATTCCCAAAAGGGCGAAATCAAGGAAATAGCTCCTATAAGGGTTATGATAAGAAGAAAAACATTAATGGCTGCAGGAACCTTCCAGAAGGATCTCCATTCGTATTTAAATAATTTTCCTAACATGCGAATACCTCCCTGAAATAAGAGTCTATGGACCTGCCATATTTCTCCCTGATCTGATCTACCGGCAAATGAGAAAGAACCTGCCCGTCGCGGATAAAAATGACTTCATCCAGAATATTCTCGATGTCGGAAATCAAATGGGTGGAAAGCAGTATGCTCGCATTCTCATTGTAATTGCTTATGATCGTCTTTAAAATATAATCTCTGGCAGCAGGATCTACGCCCGCAATGGGTTCATCCAGGATATACAGATCCGCATTGCGGCTCATGACAAGGATGAGCTGAACCTTTTCCTTGGTGCCCTTGGATAGGGTCTTTAACCTTGCTCCAAAGGGAATATTCAGCGATTGCAGCATGGTAAATGCTGCGTTTCTATTGAAATCCTCATAAAAATCGCAGAAGTAATCTACGATATCGCATACCCTCATACCGTCCTGAAGGTAAGTTCTTTCCGGCAGATAGGCTACTCTCGCCTTGGTCTGGATTCCCGGAGCAAATCCGTTTATCGTTATGCTTCCTGCGGTGGGCGTCAAAAGACCGTTCATCATCTTGATAAGAGTGCTCTTTCCGCTTCCGTTAGGCCCCAAAAGACCTATGATCTTCCCCCGCGGTATCATGAGATTCATATTGTTTACCGCCAGCGTCTTGCCGTAACTTTTGGTTAATCCTCTGATTTCGGCTAAAAATTCCATATTTACTCCCCCTCTTTGGCTGTCTTTTCGATGAGATCCAAAATCTCTTTTTCCGAATAGCCTAGTTCCTTCATCATCTGAAAAAAATTCTTAATACATTCTTCGGCCAAGTGTGCCTGCGTCTGCTTGATCAATTCGATGTCCTCCGTTACGGTGCGTCCGCTCGTTCTCTGTGTTACAATTAAACCATTTCTTTCCAGTTCGGCAAAAGCTTTCTGCATTGTATTAGGATTGACGCTTGCTTCCGCTGCCAGTTCTCTGACGCTTGGAAGCCGATTGCCGGCTTTGTACCGGCCTGAAATAATCTGCGTTTGTATTATTTCAACGAGTTGTGCGTAAATGGGCTTATCTGCATTTAATATCCACGCCATGTGATCCTTCCCTTCTCTAAATATTATTGGACAGCAGTTCTGTTATATAGTCATTTGTACTACTGTATTACTTTATTAATACAATAATATTAAATTCTTGTTTTGTCAATATATAAAATTAATTAGATTGATTTTGCTGTGACAAATAAGAAAGACACCAATATCGCAAAGCTAAAATTGCGTTTTCGTGCGGTTGCTAAAAGGGGCTTCTTAATGGTATAATTTAATAATGTAAAATTGGTGCGGGGTGAAATAATTTGAGGAAGGTAATGGACGATTTATTAGAGGGTAGATTTGATTATGAGAAGCCGGAATACAATCAGGAAAATCACGATAGCGGCGTTTTAGACTTTTCATCCTTAAGTCTGGAGCTTTTCCTGAACAAAGGGGAGACGGCAGAGGGGTCCTTTATCATAACGGGACCTGCGGACAAGCTTATGGAAGGGTGTATATATTCCTCGGAGCTTAGGATGGAATCCTTAAGCAAAGAGTTTATCGGGGTGAAAGAAGAGATCATGTACCGATTTCGCTCGGAGGGGATGAAGGAAGGGGACGTTCTTACCGGGCAGTTCTCCATCATATCCAATTACGGGGAGTATGAGCTTCCATACCGTATTGAGATTGTGTCCGCTACCGTGACGTCAAGTCTCGGTGATATCAAGAACATGTTCCACTTCGCCAATTTGGCCAAGGCAAACTGGGCGGAGGCGGTGAAACTGTTTTATTCCAGGGAATTTGAACGGTTATTTACGGACGGCAACGACAGACAGTATTATGGTGCCTATAAAGGGCTTTCGGCAGCATACGGCAATGAACAGAACGTGGAGGAATTTCTTCTTGAAATAAATAAGAAACAGAAGGTGGAGTATATCCCGAGCGAGACCGAGGTCTGTATTGAGGACCCTTATGATATTTCGGAGCACAGCCTTACGATTACACGAAACGGCTGGGGACATACTTTTTTAAATATTGGGACGGAGGGCGATTTTCTTACTTCCGAGAAGAAAATGATATCGGACGATGAATTTCTGGGGAATTCTTTCTGCCTGAGCTATTATATAGACAGTGAAAAGCTGCACGCCGGACGCAATTACGGCGCGATACATATATTCAACTCCTGCGTAAGCTTTACGATACCGGTCCTGGTTGTTCGTAATATGGAGCATAAGAGGGCACTCGGAATCCGCAGGGAGAAGAAGAATTTACTTTTAAAGCTGATGAAATATTATGATTCCTTCCGCGTGAAAAAGATGAATGCGCGGACATGGATGGCAGAGACGGAGAAGCTGGTGGAACGGCTTGCGGTGCTCGATGAAAAGGACATACAGACAAGACTGTTCCGGGTACAGCTTCTTATTACACAAGAGCGCTTTAATGAGGCGCAGTGGCAGCTGGAGCGAATCCAATCGGAAATTCGGGAAAACAACTGTACTCCCGAAATCTACTGCTATTACCTGTATTTAACTACGCTGCACAGCGGGGAGGCCTCCTATGTGGAAGAGGTGTCAAGGCGTGTGGAGCAGATATATTATGATAATCAGGATAATTGGAGAATTGCATGGCTGATGCTGTATCTGGCAGAAGAGTATGGCAAGAGCCCTTCCAGGCGTTGGCTGATGCTGGAGGAGCAGTACAACCGGGGGGGAAGGAGCCCGGTGCTGTATGTGGAGGCATGGCACCTATTGGAGCTTAATCCCACACTCCTTTTGAAGCTGGGTCCTTTTGAAATTCAGGTGCTGGGCTACGCCGCGAAACGGGGACTTTTGACGCAGGACCTGATTTTACAGGTGAGGTATCTTGCGTTGAAATTGAAGGTCTATTCAGAAAGGGTCTACTGTGTATTAGACTCCTGCTATGAGAAATTTCCGGATAAGGAGACGCTGCAGGTCATCTGTACGCTGTTAATAAAGGGTAATAAGACACAGAGCCGTTATTTCAAATGGTATCGACTGGGCGTAGAGAAGGAACTTCGCATTACGAAGCTCTATGAATATTATATGATGGCACTGCCTGAAGATTATGACGAGACCCTGCCTAAGATAATTCTCATGTACTTTGCTTACCACAGCGAATTGGATTACGAAAAGAACGCTTTTTTGTATTCCTATGTATATAAAAGGAGGGAAGAGCAGCCGGAGATATATTTGAATTACTGCGAGCGCATCGAGCGGTTCGTTTTGGATCAGATACATAAAGGGCGGATGAATAAGGATCTCGCTTATTTGTATAAGAATACGATCACGTCCCGCATGGTAAATGAAGAGGTGGCGCAGAAGCTGGCCTATCTTATTTTCAAGAACCACTTGACTACGGAAAATAAAGATATCAGACAAGTGATTGTAAGCTACTGCGTCAGCAGGAAGGAATATAAATATCCGGTAAGTGAGGACGGAGCGTGGGTGCCTCTTTACGGGAGCGACTATAAGCTGCTTTTGGAAGATAAGGAGGGGAACAGATATTGTGCCAGCGTGCCGTTTCAGGTAGAAGCGATGATGCCGCCGGATAAGCTGCTGCCTGTGATTAGTCCGTATGTGACGGAGCATATGGGTCTTGCCCTGCATATATGTGCAGGGGATAAGGACTTTGTGGAGATTACGCAGGAGAATGAAAGATGGTTCCGGTATATTGCCGCTAACGCCCATATGGCCGAACGTGCCAAGGGAGAAGTAAGGCTCAAGCTGGTGCATTATTATTATGAGCAGGACTATATGCGGGAATTAGACGACTATCTGGAGGAGCTGCAGCCGGAGGTCATGGAGGAGCGGGAGAGGAATGAAATCCTTCATCTTATGGTTATTCGGGGAATGTACGATAAGGCCTTTGAATGGGTAAAACGCTTCGGTGCAGAGGGAATAGAGACAAAGACCATTGTCCGCTTGTGCAGCCGCCTCATATCCCGGGATGGCTTTTTGGAGGATACGGCCCTGACCTACTGCGTTTACTATGCGTTTCAGAAGGGGAAATACGACGGGAACCTGATCACCTATCTGGCCTATTTCTACAACGGGCTGCTGCGGCAGCTGAGGGATATATGGAAAGCTGCGACGGCCTTTGAGGCGGAAACCTACGAGCTATGCGAAAGGATTCTCGTGCAGATGCTGTTTGCCGGTTCCTTCGTGGGAGAGCGGATGGAAATTTTCAAAGACTACGTATCGGGTGGAGCGAAGGCTCAGGTAGAAAATGCGGTTCTTTCCCAGTGTGCCTACGATTATTTTGTAAGGGACAAGCTGCCGGACGCGTTCATTTTTACGGATACCGTCAGAGTTTACGATAGAGGCGAGAAGATTCATAAGGTATGCAAGCTGGCATTTTTGAAATATTATGCTGAGAATAAGCAGGATGGCACGCCGAAGATAAACTCTGTAATCAAAAGGTTTCTATACGATATGCTGGATGAAAATATTTATTTTTCCTTTTTTAAAGAGTATACGAAGCAAATCCCGATTATGAAGCAGTTTGCGGATAAGACTATGATTGAGTATAAGGTCAGACAGGGAAGGAAGGCAATTATCCACTATATCGTGGAAAAAGGAGAGTTCACGGAAAAAGAATATAGAAAAGAAGAAATGCGGGATATGTACGGCGGCGTGTGTGTGAAGGCTTTCGTCTTATTCTTCGGGGAAAAACTTCAATATTATATTACGGAAGAAGGCGATGGCAAGGAGCAGCTTACGGAAAGCGCTTCCATCAGTAAGAGCGATATTTTACAGGAGGAGGCGGAGGACAGATTCAGCATGATAAACGACATCGTAGTGGGAAAGACGCTTCAGGATTACAATACGGTGGATTGTCTGTTAGAAGAGTATTACAGGAAGGAGTATATGACCTCGCAGGTATTTAAGATGCGCTGATATGCGGGGATATAGGGGTTTTATGAATGATGCTTTTGGAGAAAACAGAAGGAATTCTTAAAAAGAACAGCAGAAGAATAGCTATCGGATATGACCTGTGTGATTCCTATGCGCAAATCAGCTATTGCTTCCCGGACTCGAAGGAGCCTGAGACGCTTGCTGTGGTAACAGGAACGGAGCAATTCAATATCCCCTTGGTGCTTTGCAAGAAAAACGGGGTAAACCAATGGTTCTACGGCAGAGAAGCTCTTAAATTCGCCGGTGAGGGCGAGGGCGTATTGGTAAAGGACCTTCTAAGTCTTGCAAGAGAAGGGGAGCCGGTGGAAATCGATGGGGACAGCTTTGATTCGGTTGCCCTTCTCACCTTATTCATTAAGCGGAGCATGTCCGCTTTAGGGATGATAGCGCCGCCGGAATATTTAGAGGGAATCATGTTTACCGCAGATGATCTGGATAAGCGGATGGTGGACGTGTTTTCCAGGGTAGCTGCGAATCTGCATTTGAAAACGGACAAGATCTTTTTTCAGAGCCATGTGGAAAGTTTCTATTATTATACTGTTTATCAGCCGGAGGAGCTGTGGACTTACGAGGTGCTGCTGTGCGACTATGACAACCGGCGGATGAAAGTATATGCCCTTAACAGCAACAGGAAGACTACGCCGGTGGTGATGTACATCGACATCGAGCAGTATGAGCAGATGAGGCGCAGGGAGCCGGAAGCCTTAACTGAGATGGAGGAAACGGAAAAGCACCTGTTAGATATGCAGTTTCTCGACATTGTGAAGGAAAAGTGCAAGGATAGGATCATATCCTGTGCCTATCTGATCGGAGACGGCTACAAAGAGGATTGGGCATCGGAATCGCTCAAATATCTTTGTATGGGCAGGCGTGTGTTCATGGGAAACAACCTCTACGGCAAGGGGGCCTGCTACGGGATAAGGGAGAAGCTGGGATGGAGTGAGGCGGGGAAGAATTATGCCTTTCTCGGTTTGGATAAGCTTAAGGCAAACATTGGGATGAAAGTGCTGCGAAAGGGGCTGGATTCCTATTTCGCGGTTATGGATGCCGGAGTCAACTGGTTTGAAGCGGGGAAAGAATATGATGTGATATTGGAGGATGGCAGCGACATATCCATTATTCTCACCCCCCTTAACGGTAAGGAAGCACGAGAGATTCACATGACGCTGGAGGGGATTCCGGAGAGGCCTAAGCGGACGACAAGACTTCGCATTGCGATGGAGATGACTTCGGAGAATCAAGTGAACATAAGGGTGAAGGATATGGGATTCGGAGAGCTTTTTCCTTCTTCCGGCGGAGAATGGGTGAAGACATTCGACATGGTGTAATTACAAAAGCGGAAGGAGAAGGACCTTGGGAAAAGTATTACTTTGTATAGGAAAATATGCGAAAGCGCCGTATTTCATGGAAAAGGCATACGTCAATGTCTATTCCGCAGAGGAGTTATGTTATTGTCTCATGCAGAACATCCATCTGGTCGACAGAGAAATCATGGACGAGAAGCTGGTGGACTGGCTGGCTAAGGAGTGCGGGCTGGAGGAACTGTCACAGCGCCTTTTACGCATGCTGAAGGAAGAATGTTCCGTCAGCGATTTTATAGAATGTATTCTGGACTTCGTAGGTTATGGCGAGAGGGAAGAAATCGCGCATATAAAAGAGGACTTAAAAAGCGGAATCGGACTTAGTATGTACGAGAAGAAAAAAGTGAGGGCAGATTATTTTGCACAAAACGGCAAATATATACTCGCGCTGAAAAGCTACGATATTTTGCTGGAAGAGCTCCCGGAATCGGAGAGGGAGCTGAAGGCCAAGGTATATCATAACAGAGGTACGGTTTACGCGTTTTTTTTCCAATTCGCACAGGCGGCAGAAAGCTTTAAACAGGCATATGAATGCAACGGCGCCGAGGAATCCTATCTGGGATACCTGGCAGCCAGCCGCATGGAGATGAACGAGACGGAATACGTGGATTTTATTGCCGGGCAGGAAGGGGATTATGGACTGTCTTTAAAGGTGGAGGAGCTGTTTCAGGAGGCCAGGAGTCAGTTCGACACTACCGAAAAAAGCAGAATGCTTTTTACCTTAAAAGTTTGCAAAGAAGAGAAGAATTCAGTATCCTATTATGAAGAAATTGAGCGCATAACAGGTGAGTTGAAGGAACAGTACAGAGTAAATGTTTCGGAATAGCGAAGGAGAATTATGGGACTGATCAAGAATAACAAATTATTTCAGAAGGTTTTGGGCCGAAAGGCAAAAAGGGACGTAAGACCGGAGGAATACGAAGAGGCGAACTGGATGGAACTGGAATACGACAGAAAGTCGATCCAGGTACATGACAGCGCACAGAGACAGGAATATATCAAGGGCTTTACGGATCAGATCGCTGATGCGAAGCAGGAGCTTGAGAATCTGAACATGGAATACAATACGGTCACCTCCTACTTAAAAGATATGGAGGAGATCGAAGCTCTTCCTGAGGAAGAAATGCGGGAGCTTAAGGCCAGTGCAGAGAAAATCGATAAGCTGGAGAGCCAGCGGGGTGTCTATCTGGGAAAAAAGAATCGCATGAGCGATGAGCGGTTCCATCAGGTGGAAAGGATAGAGAAGGAAGCGGAGGAAGCCTGCCGCAAGCTCGAGTCCGCCGAGGAGGACCAGAATCGCATCAAGCAGGATATGTTTCGTCTGGACGGGGAAAAGCATGCTTATCTGTATAGAAAAGACGAGCTGAGGAACATGATAGCGGATTCCAAGGGAATCGCAATTATCTGCGGCGGGGCATTTATCGTATGTTTTGCAGCTCTTCTCATATTGCAATACGCCATGGATATGGATACCCAACTGGGCTTTTTGCTGGCAGCAGGCATGGCGGCTCTTGTCATAACCCTTCTTTATCTGCGGCATGCGGAAGCCGTTAAGGAGCTTAAGAAAGTGGAAGCCGGCATTAACCGGATTATCCAGCTGCAAAATAGAGTAAAGATACGGTATGTGAACAATACGAACCTTTTGGATTATTTATATTTGAAATATCAGGTATCCAGCGCCAGAGAGATGAACACTCTATGGGAGAAATATAAGGTGGAGAAGGAAGAACGCTTAAGCTACAGACAGGCGGAGCTTGAGCTCGAGGACAGCCAGCAGGAGCTGTTAAACATTCTGAAATGCTACCAGATCAAGGATCCGGCTATCTGGCTTCATCAGACGGCAGCGCTTCTGGACAGCAAGGAAATGGTGGAAATACGGCATAACCTGATCATACGGAGACAGTCGCTGCGCCGCCGTATGGATTATAATAAAGAGGTAATCATAGCAGGAGCCCAAAATGCGATAAAGGATATGGCGGACAGTTATCCGCAGTATGCTGAGGAAATCATGGCGCTTACGGATAAATAGTAACGACATTTAACTTATGGAAATGTTTTGTTCTTGACAGTAAAAGCGGGGCATGATACTATGACAGCGTGCTGACAGTTTAGCAAGATGCAGTGTGACCATGATGCAGTGCGATTGAGAAAAAGTGAAGCGCGTTAGAAACAACCATCGATTGTTATAAAATTGAGACAGATGAGGAGAACATAGTATGAAAAAGGCGATTGCACTATTAAGCGCGGCGATTATGGCTGCGGGCGTGCTTACGGCATGCGGCGGAAGCGATTCGGAAAAAACTTTTACTGTAGGATTCGATGCGGAATTCCCCCCTTACGGTTATATGGATGAGAATGGTGAATACATAGGCTTTGATTTGGACCTTGCAAAAGAGGTATGTGAGCGCAACGGCTGGACCTTCGTAGCGCAGCCCATCGACTGGGATTCCAAGGATATGGAATTATCCTCCGGTTCCATCGACTGTATTTGGAACGGATTTACGATTCAGGGACGGGAAGACGCTTATACATGGTCGGTACCTTATGTTGATAACAGCCAGGTGTTCGTAGTGGCTGCAGACTCCGGTATTACTTCTCAGGCTGACCTTGCCGGAAAAGTAGTGGGAGTACAGAAGGATTCCTCAGCCCTTGCAGCGCTGACGGGAGATGCTTCCGGCCTGGCGGCTACCTTTGCGGAGCTTCAGCAGTACGGTGACTACAACGTAGCCTTTATGGATCTGGAGCAGAATGCGATAGACGCCCTTGCCATCGATATCGGCGTAGCGAATTATCAGATCAGCTCCAGAGGCGACAGCTTTGTAATTCTCGATGAGCAGCTGGCTTCCGAGCAGTACGGAGTCGGATTTAAGCTGGGTAATGAGGAGCTTAGGGATAAGGTGCAGAAAATCTTGTTAGAAATGGCCGACGACGGAACTTTTATGGAAATTGCGGAAAAATACTCTGATTCCGGTTTGACGGAGAGTATTTGCATAGGAAAGTAACCTGAGGTAACAAAAGTCATTTATAAAAAACCGCTGCAATACAATATATTCGGCAGCGGTTTTTTGGTTTTTATGTTATTTTATATATATGGCAGAAAATGGGAGGCATTATATGAGCTTGGCAACAATCGTGTCACAACTTTTTAAGGGAATGGGAATAACGGTAGAAATCTTTTTTCTGACGCTGTTATTTTCTTTGCCGTTAGGGCTTGTCCTTTCTTTTGGAAGGATGTCCAAAAACGGAGTAT
>JAEWPN010000024.1 GCA_023399455.1 Bacillota bacterium | reverse complement strand
GCCAGCCGTTCAAACACCCCATTGATATTAACCTGCCCGTATCCCCAAATATTGTTGGGATAAGAGGTAGTGGGGCTGCGGGATGCGCCTCTGATCAGAAGCTGGTTGATATCCACTCCTGTAATGGATGTATAATTTCCTCTTGACACAGCCCACTCAAAAAGGAGAGCAATGATACCTGTGGTGTGTGCGGTAGCCGCTCCGGTACCGGTCAGCGATCCGTATCGATTGTCGGGAAGGGCGCAGGTCAAATTAAAACCGGGAGCGGCCAGGTTCGGCTTTGGCAGGCCGATGCGGCTGTATCCTCTGCTGGAATCGATCAATATACTGTCATTATCCTGATTATATGCGGTTACCGTAAGCGCGTGTATGGCGTTGCCGGGCGAGAGTATGGTAGTGTCGGGGTTCGACTGAAGAAAGTATGTTTCCGAGGAAATTATATTTCCGGCGGGCAGCCATGAGTGAAATGAAAAGGGCTCATTCTCTAAATTAAATACTTGAAAACGCCAAATTCCTGAAATTGGATTTTCAAAGCGTAGCAATATCAACTGCTCTCCGGTCTCTTCTTCAAAGCTGATGTTATTTACCCAAATGATACCTTGATTGAATACGAAGTTGAACCTTTCACAAGTGTTGATTCTCGGATAAACAAGTGAAGTGGATTCGCCGCTGGGAGAGATTATTTCTATGGAAAGACGGCTGGGTGCATAAGGCCAGATTTCCATCGAGAATAATCTGTCCTGACTTCCCACTCTCAGTTCGAATTCCGATTGGTAGGGTGTCTGTGTCGTATTGCCGTAATAATGCCTGTTGCTATTGCCTTCATTTCCTGCCGAAATGGCAATACATACCTGAGAAAGACGTGTAATATAATCGAAATAGCTGCTTGCGGCGCCCTGTCCGTCGTGGCTTCCGTCGCTGCTGCCCAATGCGATGCACATAACTACGGGCCGGTTCAGCCGCTGTGCGACAGATAATATATAGCGGGCTGCCAGAATCATATCCGACTCCTGATAGCACAAAATATCATCGGGAACGAAAGAAACTTGCCGTAAATTATATTTGGCTGGTTTAAGTTTCACGACGACGAGTTCTGCTTCCGGTGCCACGCCGCTGAAGCCTTGGGATTCGTCGGGTTTCCCGGCGGCTATGCTCGCTATTGCGGTGCCGTGTCCATCCTCATCCACAGTAGGGACGATGGATAGAGGATCTGCGGAACGAAGGGCGATATTGATTAATTCCCTCGGGTACTCCGAGCCATAGAGCATATCTTCAGGTGGCGTTCCCGACTGAATGGTCTGATCCCATATGGAAAGTATTCTGGTAGTACCGTCATTGTGCTTGAATGCTGAATGGCGATAGTCAATACCGGTGTCTATGATTCCGACAATAGCCCCGGTTCCATATAACGCCAGCGCAGGGTTGCTTTGAACCTGGATGATACCTGATTTTTCCAGGCTGATCTGCGAGGTCAATATGTATATGGAGGGGAAACGGTGATACGCATTTGCTCCGAGATCGCAGGGGTCTATTTGGCCTGCTAAAACGTGCAGAAGGGAATGCCGGTCGTTCAAGTATGTGATATTATTGCCGATGTCGTAATAGGGGACCATTACATTATCTATAATCAAATCATAGTAGTTCTCATCGAGAATCTTTTCCATTGCCCTTACCATGCCTTTCTTGTGCCCTGCAAGCCCTTTGCCGCAGGCTCATATTGTTTTCTTATTGATTGAAGCTTATAAGTTGGCGAGCCTCTCGAAGACACCATTGATATCGATTTGCCCATAGCCCCATATATTGTTCGGATAAGTTGTGTTAGGCTGCCTATATGCGCCGCGTGTTATAAGACTGTTGATATCGGTGCCCGTAATCGAGGTATAGTTTCCGCGCACTACAGCCCATTCCAAGAGCATGGCGGTGATACCGGAAGCATAGGCAGTGGCGGCTCCGGTACCGGTTAAGGTGGCATAACGTCCTCCGGGAACCGCACAAGGAAGCTCAAAACCGGGTGCGGCCACATCGGGTTTTACCTGGTTGGTACGTGTATAACCTCTTCCGGAATCTATCCATATACTGTCATTTGACTGGTTATATGCGGTTACCGTCAGAGGGCGTATGGCGTTGCCGGGAGAAGTGATGGTAGTGTCTGGATTTGATTGCAGGAAATAAGTCTCCCTGGAAATCAAATCTCCCGAGGGAAGCCATGAATGAAAAGAAAAGCTTTCGTTTTCCAAATTTTGCAGCTTAAAGTTCCATATACCGGCAAAAGGGTTTTGGAAGCGCAGTAGTATGAGCTGCTCTCCGGTCTCCTCTTCAAAGGTAATATTGTTTATCCATAACGTGCCCTGGTTGTATACGAAATTGAATCTTTCACAGGTATTGATGCCCGGATAAACCAAAGGTGTGGATTCCCCGCTGGGTGAAGTAACCTCAATGGTGAGACGGCTGGGCGCATAAGGCCAGATTTCCATGGCAAATAATTTATCGGCACTGCCCACCTTCAACTCGAACAGAGTGTCATTAGTAGGAACGGCGATGTTGCCGTAATAATGTCTGCCGTTGTTTCCCTCGTTTCCTGCAGAGATAGAAACGCAGATTTGAGGGCGGTGAGTGAGATAGTCCAAATAACCGGTAGTCGCGCCGTGTTCGTCATGACCTCCCTGGCTGGTACCGAGGGCGACGCATATGGCAAGAGGACGGTTGAGCTTACGAGCTGCGGATAATAAATAGCGGGCGCCTAACATGACATCCGATTCCTGATAACAAATAGCGTTTTCGGGAACGAAGGAGATTTGGCGTAGATTCGATTTGGCTTCTTTTAACTTCACCACTACATATTCTGCTTCGGTAGCAACTCCGGTGAAACTCTGAGCGGAATCCCCTTTGCCTGCGATGATGCTTGCAATTGCTGTTCCGTGTCCGTTAGTGTCCTCGGAAGGTACAACGGACAAAGGCTCCGCAGATATAAGGGCGAGATTGATCAATTCCCGGCTGTATTCGGAGCCGTAAGTAAATGTCTCCGGAGGAGTGCCGGTCTGTATTGTCTGGTCCCATATGGAAACGATTCGCGTACTGCCGTCGTTGTTTCTGAAGGCAGGATGCCGATAATCGATTCCCGTATCTATGATTCCGACGATCACGCCGGTTCCGTAGAGTGCGAGAGCCGGATTGCGCTGTATCTGATTAACCCCGGATACCTGGGGACGGATGGATGCAGTCAAAGTGAAAAGGGAGGGAAAGCGATGATAAGGATTTGCTCCCAGGTCACAGATATTCACCTGCCTTGCAAGCACATGCAGCAGGGAATGTCTCTCGTTTATATTAGTAACGTTATTGCCGGTATCATAACTGGGAAGGAGTATATTATCTATCATTAGGTCGTAATAATCTTCATCCAGAATTTTTTCCATGGAAAGCTCCTCGCAAAGAATAAGGTTATCAGGTGCCGGAAATTGTCATATTGACCATAACGGCTTATTATATTCTATGCTTTAATACCCTTAATATGAAAAAATAAAGGCTTTCTCAACACGGTGAATTGTTTGCAATTACGAGATGGGCTGTGATATAATTGGAGCGTTGATATAAGGAGAGAAAGGTCTTTGGACTTTGGAAGGAGCAGGGCTATAAATGTATAGATTTGCAGGACGTATACGATACAGTGAATTGGACAGAGAAGGAAAATTATCCTTAGAATCGCTGCTGGATTATTTTCAGGATTGTTCAACTTTTCATTCTGAGGATATAGGGGTAGGGTTTAAATTTCTTCAGGAAAGGCATCTGGCTTGGGTAATGTCGGCTTGGCAGATAGTCGTTGAAAGGTATCCTGCTCTTGGAGAAAGGGTGTTGATAGGAACGGCTCCATATGATTTCAAAGGATTTATCGGATGGCGTAATTTTCTGATGGAAGAGGAGAACGGAGAACGCCTGGCCTATGCGAACACTGTTTGGACTTTAATGGATATGGAACATATGCGCCCGGCGAAAGTTCCTGATGAGCTGAATGCGGCATATGTGCTGGAAGAAAAGCTTGAGATGGATTATGCGCCGCGCAAGATCGCCCTTCCTCAAATAGAAGGGGAGAGGCGGGAGAAGGTAGAGGTGAGACAGCATCACCTGGATACCAACCATCACGTGAATAATGGGCAATATATCCGCATTGCCATGGAATATTTGCCGGAAGGCTTCGCCATAAGGCAGATGCGGGCAGAATATAAAAAGCAGGCGCTTTTGGGAGACGTTATCGTGCCGGAGGTTTATATGCCTGCAGATAATATTTGTTTAATTTCGCTTAATAACGAAGAGGGACAGGCATACTGTGTTGCAGAGTTTGAAAGGAATATGGGTATTGTATGATAAAATTAGGAGAAGTGCAGAATTTAATCGTTGTAAAAAAAGTGGAGTTCGGCGTATATCTTGCTGAAGATGCAGGAGATGCCGATGAAAAGGTGCTCCTTCCCGAAAAGCAGGTTCCGGAAGGAACGCAGGTGGGAGATGTAATACGTGTATTCATATATAGAGATTCCAGCGACCGTTTGATCGCCACTACTAAGGAGGCGGCGCTCACGCTTGGAAGGACCGCTCTTCTTAAGGTTGCGCAGGTTGCGAAAATCGGCGCTTTTTTGGATTGGGGACTGGAAAAACAATTGCTGCTTCCTTTCAAAGAGCAGACATGGCCGGTGAAGGAAGGGGAAGAGTGTCTGGCTGCGCTGTATACTGATAAGAGCAATAGATTATGTGCTACGATGAAGGTATATCCTTACTTGGACACAGACAGCCCTTATAAGAAAGACGACAGGGTGACCGGGCGCGTTTATGAAATCAGCAGAGAGTTTGGGGCCTTTGTAGCAGTAGACGATAAATATTCCGGCCTTATTTCTAAGAAGGAGATGTACGGAGACATTAGGGAAGGGGATATGATTCAGGCCCGGGTGGTAGGCGTCAAGGAGGATGGAAAACTGGATCTGAGTCTGAGAGAGAAGGCATATCTTCAAATTGGTACCGATGCGGATAAAATAATGGAAATTATAGAAAGCTATGGAGGAACTCTTCCGTTTAATGATAAGGCAGATCCCGAAACCATCAGGCAGGAAATGCAGATGAGTAAGAATGAATTCAAGAGGGCAGTGGGTCGTCTGCTGAAGGAAGGGAAAGTGATTATAGATGGCGGCAGTATAAGAAAAGCTGGGAAATGAAACTTTTGTGTTATTGTTCACACAGTAGCTTAGCACTTGCTGCTAAGCTGCGTAAGAACGTGATGCAAGAGATGATTTCTGCTTCGCGAAGCGAATTCAAATGCAGAAATCATGCGTTTCGGAGAACGGAGTGAACAGTAACAGTTTTTTATTCATTGATAATTGTCTTGCATATTCACACCGAAATCAGTATAATCATGGTGTAAATAAAAATGCGATTAGTAATGGAAGCTAAGGCTTCAATTTGGAAAGGAGAATGAAATGAAAGTACAGAATATCAGAGATATCGATAAGTTTTTTAAAGTAATTGACAGCTGTGTAGGCAAGGTAGAATTAGTGACGGGCGAGGGAGACAGACTGAACCTTAAGTCCAAGCTTTCCCAGTACGTATCCATGGCGAATATTTTTTCCGACGGAACGATTGCAGAGCTTGAGCTTATTGCCTATGAGCCGGAAGACATTACGAAATTAGTTAACTTTATGATGGAGAATTAGGATAGCGAATGAATAGTAAAAAGGTAAACCGGATTTTCCTGGCAGTTATCCTGCTTCATGTTGGTGCTGTGGTTCTGTTGGGAGTTTTAAGTCCGTTTTATACACTGACAATTGTACCTAATTTCATAATCAGTCAATTGATCGTATTGGTGCCTGCTCTTATCGGACTCCTGATTTCCGGGGAGAACCTGATTAAACTTGTAGGCTTTCGGAGGATTAAAATATCCTCGGTGCTTATGATCATTCTTTTTACTTTTCTGGCTATGCCTTTAACTACCGTAATCAATGCGGTTTCCATGCTATTCGTGGACAATACGGTGGTGGCAATTAGTGGGGATATCTTAGAGATCCCCTTTTTTGTTATGCTTCTCATTATAGGAATCATCGGACCGTTCAGCGAGGAACTGGTATTCAGAGGGATTATATATCAGGGCTACAAGAAATCAGGAACAGTGTTACAGGCCCTTTTTTTATCTGCCTGCCTGTTCGCCCTTATGCATATGAATTTCAATCAGGCCGCATATGCTTTGATAATTGGCATGATTCTGGTGGCTTTGGTAGAAGCTACGGGAAGCTTGTGGAGCTCCGTTTTATTTCATGTCATATTCAACTCCCAGCAGGTATGTATCATGTACCTGTACGATTCCTTTGGAATGGGCGGTTTGGATGAAGCTCAGTCGCAGATTACAACGGATATAATGCTGGCAGCCATCAGTGGTTATCTGATTATCGCTGCAATTACTACTACCTTGGCAGCCTGCGTTCTGGCCTGGATTGCCAAAAATGAACATCGGGAAGAGAACCTTAGGGATATCTGGAGAACCAGAAAGAATAAAACCGGCAATACAATGGTAACTGTACCGCTTTTGATCGCTGTAGTATCGGCGTTTTCCTACATGGCTCTCGATTTTATTCTTTATTGATTCTTAATTCACATTGATTTCGTATAAAAAACGCACACCTACGAAGATGTGCGTTTTATCATGTAATAGGATTAGGGTGTCAAAAGGTCCTTTTGCGAACGTCTCTAGGCAATATGCTCAAAACAAAAAGATTCCTGCGCCGAATTCCAATATATAAGAAGTTCTAATTCTCAGTCTATTAGCGCCAAACATACCAGAAAACAAAAAACTCGCTGCGCTCAAACAGTTTTGTTTTCTGTTATGGCTCAAATATCCAGAGAAAGAACTTCTAAATATTTACATAGGCGCAGTCATTCTTTTTGTTTTGGTCATATTGACCAGAATGTATTTATAAAGGACCTTTTGACACCCTAA
>JAEWPN010000007.1 GCA_023399455.1 Bacillota bacterium | reverse complement strand
CACAAAACAAGTAAGAAATTTATATAATCAAGACATTTTATTAAATATAAAATTATTTTTAAAAATGATACTATACAAATACAAAGTTCCAGTAAGCTTACTATTGTATCAAATGAGTTATGAATTTCAATGGGCCCGAAATTGACTCAAACCCTGAAAACGTATGAAGGAGGAAGAATGATGAAAAAGAGAGCAAAAAAGGTTGCAGCACTGCTTATGATCACAGTAATGTTCGTTTCCATGTTCGCAGGCTGCGGTTCTGCGGATGCCGTCAGCGAAAGTGCTGACAGCGGTGCCGTTCAAAGCACCGAAAGCACACCCCAGAAGGAGGTTAGTGATGACGGCGATAAGGAAATCGTATTCTGGAACATAGGTACGGAGGAAGTGGACAAAGCAATTTATGACAAAGCCATCGAGGTTTATCAACAGACGACGAATTCCGGCTACACCGTTACCAGCGTGCCGGTGCAGAACGATACTTATAAAGAAAAACTGATTATTGCTATGAGCTCCGGGGAGTGCCCAGATATGTATATAAGCTGGTCCGGCGGTCCTATGAACGAATATATTGAATCTGGGTACGCACAGCCGATTACAGATTTATTCAACAATAGCGAGCTCCCAAATAGAATCATGGATGCGGCAATTGCTCAAGGAAAATACAAAGATGAAATTTATGCGGTTCCGTTTATGAATGTTTCGTTATCAGGAATCTACTATAACAAGGACTTATTTGCGAAATATAACTTGGAAGTGCCTGCTACCGTAGAAGAATTAGAAACCGTATGCAATACCTTTGTAGAAAACGGAATTACTCCCTTTGCCCTTGCGAATTCCGCAAAATGGACCGGCTCCATGTATTTTATGAATCTGGCTGCAAGGAAGGGCGGCCTGGAGCCGTTTAACGCGGCAGTTGCAGGAACCGGTTCCTTTGAAGATGAATGCTTCATCTGGGCGGGAGAAAAAATAGCGGAATGGACGGAAAAAGGTTACTTCCCAGAAGGTGTCAATTCCTTGAGCGAGGATGATGGGCAAGCGAGACAATTATTGTATCAGGAAACGGCTGCCATGGATCTTATCGGCTCCTGGTATACCGGTTTGATCCAGCAAGACAGCAAAGAATTCTATGAAAAGATGGGCTGGTTCCCATTCCCGGCAGTAGAAGGCTCGGACGCAGACTCTTCTATTATGATAGGAACGATCGGCGACAATTTCATATCCTTCAACTGCGAAGGTGATAAGCTGGCGGCGGCTTTTGAATGCGCTTCTAAATTCTCAGAGGAAGAAGTAGTAGATTTCATGGTGGAAAGCGGTAAAGTACCTCCCATTAAAGGAGTAGAGGATAAAATTACGGACCCTATCAATAAACAGATCATAGAGGCAGCAAACAGCGCCTCCTCCACCCAGCTTTGGTATGACCAGTATCTTCCGCCTGCAGTAGCACAGGTACACTTAGATACGAGTCAGGAATTGTTCGGTCTGACGATGACCTCACAGGAAGCAGCAGTCCAGTTCCAGAAAGCAATGCAGGAATATTTAGAGGAAGCGGCGCAGTAGAAGGCATTAAGGCATTCCCGGGCTAGGTGCCCGGGAATCTCTCGCTTTTGGCGGAACAAGGAGGAACGAAAATGGAGAAAAAAGCTGTCTCTTTGGCAGAAAAAAGGAAACGGGATGTCAATATAGCGGCGTTTATATTTTTGCTCCCAATTGCATTTTTAATGATTGGCTATGTGTTTTACCCGATTATCGATACATTTATTACCAGCCTTTATAAATGGAACGGAATTTCCAGTGAAAAGACAATGATAGGACTGAAAAACTGGGGAAAGCTGATAGCGGATAAGTCCTTTTGGATAGCGTTTAAAAACAATATACTGGTCATGATCCTATCCATTTGTGTCCAGATACCTATCGGTTTGGCACTGGCTACGTTTATCGATTTCGGGGGAAGAAAAATGACAGTATTTAAGGTACTGTGGTTCATTCCTCTCTTAATGTCGTCGGTGGCTATCGGTTTTCTATTTACATATGCATTAGCGACTAACGGAGGCATTTTCAGCGCCATCTCCAAGCTGCTCGGCGGCGGAAATATCGATTTGCTGGGGAATCCCAAGACGGCGCTTTATACGGTCATCGGCGTTATTGCATGGCAGTTTACCCCGTTTTATATGGTGTACTGCATGGCGGCGTATACCAATATTTCAACCGATGTATATGAAGCGGCCATTATTGATGGAGCAAATAGAGGACAGTATTTTCGGAAGATTGCTTTTCCCCTGCTGGTGCCGTCGCTAAAAAGTGCGGCGATTTTATCTATGGTAGGCTCGCTGAAATATTTCGATTTAGTTTATGTTATGACCGGAGGAGGCCCCGGAACCTCTACGGAGCTGATGGCGACCTATATGTACAAACAATCCTTTGTAAAGTTCAATATGGGGTACGGTTCCGCGGTGGCAGCTGGTATGTTCATACTGATATCTGTCGTTTCTTTATTGACAATGAAGCTGTTAAACCGTAAAAAGGAGGTGGCATAAATATGAATGATAATGTAATTACGAGCAAAGCAAAAAGTAGGATCAGCTGGACTTTAGCTTGGATTGCGGGAATTTTCTGGACCATTGTATCGTTGCTGCCTTTTATATTCATGGTGCTCAATTCTTTTAAGGAAAAGTTCGAAATGCTGACAAAGGGTGTTTTTTCACTGCCTGACAGCTTTTATATAGAGAACTATAAATCGGTGCTTTTCGGTAATTTCTTCCGATTCTTTTTTAACAGTGTCATCGTGCTGGCGGTATCCCTTTTTATCCTGCTGTTCATTTCCGCCTGTGCCTCTTATCCTTTGTCCCGGTTTCAATTCAAGCTGGGAGCACCGATATATGCGCTCATAGTTGCATGTATGTCAATTCCTATACATATTACTTTGATTCCCGTCTTTAAAATGTCCAAAAATCTTGGACTGTATGACTCCATCTGGGCATTGATCGGCCCGTATGTGGCGACGGCCATCCCGATATCCGTATTTATTCTGACCAGCTTTATGCGGGAAATACCGGGTGAAATAGAAGAATCGGCCCAGATTGACGGATGCAGCAGATACCATATGTTCTTCAGCATTATACTCCCGTTATCGAAGCCGGGGCTGGCTACCTTAGCCATATATAATGGAGTCAATATGTGGAATGAGTTCAGCTTCGCATATACGCTGACTCAATCCTCAGCCAACCGGACATTGCCGCTAGCCGTATGGGAATTCCAAGGGCAGTATTCTATGAATACCCCGATGATCATGTCCGTTCTTACCCTGACGGTACTGCCCATGATCCTGCTGTTTATCTTTGCGCAGGATAAGCTGGTGAAAGGGATGACAGCAGGAGCGGTAAAAGGTTAAAATAAATTTAAGCGAAGGAAAATACAGGAAACTTAAGCCAGAGTGTGTCTGGACCGGCACAAGTAGTTTTCAGACACACCCTAGAAGCAGATAATGAAATAATAAAAATAAGGAGAATGAGATTATGGGAAGAGAAATTCATGTAGCGCAAAACGGTCGGAACCGTTTTGCGGGAACGAAGGATCAGCCGTTTCGGACAATTTCTAAGGCGGCGCAGGCAGCGAGGGCCGGAGATACGGTTATCGTACATGCAGGCGAATACCGGGAATGGGTAAAACCTGCATATGGAGGAACCAGCAATGTAAACAGAATCACATATCAGGCCGCAGAGGGAGAAAAGGTTGTTATTAAAGGATCGGAAAGGGTGGACAACTGGGAGCTGGTGGAAGGGACTACGTGGAAAACTGTCCTGCATAATGAGTTGTTCGGCAACTACAACCCGTATGAGGAAGTAGTATTTGGCGATTGGTTTGTCCATCCTCTGGATATGCCTGTCCATTGCGGTGATGTATACCTGAATGGAAAATCTTTTTATGAAGCAAAATCCCTTGAGGATGTGAAGCATCCCGTGATGCGTACAGAGGGATATAATCCGCCGTGGACAAAGCATGCGGAGCCGCTTCTTTGTCCGGAGGACTCCGTTTACCAGTGGTACTGTGAAGTGGAAGAGGAGAATACGGTTATTTATGCTAATTTCCAGGGAGCGGACCCGAATAAAGAATATGTGGAAATCAATGTGCGGAAATGCTGCTTTTATCCTCAGAAGACCGGAAGAGATTATATTACGGTACGTGGTTTTGAGATGGCTCAGGCGGCAACTCCCTGGACTCCGCCTACGGCAGACCAGCCGGGGCTTTTGGGAGTTAACTGGAGTAAAGGCTGGATTATCGAAGATAATATTATTCATGATTCTAAATGCAGCGGTATCAGCATAGGAAAGGAAGAATCAACGGGACATAATCTATGTACTTACACTCATAGGAAGCCGGGCTATCAGTATCAGATGGAGGCTGTTTTTAAGGCTCTTCAAATTGGATGGAGCAAGGAAAAGATAGGTTCACACATTATAAGAAATAACACGATTTATGACTGTGGGCAGAACGGAATCGTAGGTCATTTGGGATGCGTATTCAGCGAGATTTATAATAACCACATTTATAATATTGCGGTTAAGCATGAATATTTCGGATACGAAATTGCAGGCATCAAGATGCACGCATGTCTTGATGTGCAGATTCACCACAACAATATCCACAATTCCACCTTAGGCATATGGTTAGACTGGCAGGTACAAGGAACGAGAATAAGCAAGAATCTTTTCTATTCCAATGACAGAGACCTAATGATAGAGGTGACCCACGGGCCTCATCTGGCAGATAACAATATTTTTGCTTCCGAATATAATTTTGATAACATCGCTCAGGGTGGAGCCTTCATAAACAATCTTTACTGCGGTTCCATGCGCCGTGAACCGGTGCTGAACAGGGCTACGCCATATCATTTCCCTCATACTACTCAGGCGGCAGGAACTACCTTCGTATACGGAGGTGACGACAGGTGGTACCAGAATATTTTTATAGGAGGAGTAGAAACCTATACGGAGCAGTCTATATGCGGAACTTCAGACTATGATGGCAGCCCCCGGTCGCTGGAAGAATACACAGAGAAAGTAATCGGACTTGGAAACGGCGATCTGGAAGTATTCGAGAAGGTAAAGCAGCCTGTATATATTAATAACAATGCTTATCTCAAGGGTGCAAAGGCATATGAGGAGGAGAAGGAAAAGGTAGAAAGCGGCTACGATCCTCAGGTAAAGATTATTCAAGAGGATGGGAAAGTATATTTGGAAATGACGGTCGATAAGACGCTGGCAGACAGAAAAGGCGTGATCTTACAAACAAAGGATCTCGGCATGCCCCGTATTACCGAATGCGCTTTTGAAAATCCTGATGGAAGTGAAATCTTATTCGATACGGATTATAACGATAATCTAAGAACAAAGGATACCGTTATCGGACCTTTGGGCAATCTCAAAGAGGGAATAAACCGGATCAAAGTCTGGGGATAAAGGAACGAAGCACCGAGTAATCGGTGCTTTTTTCAATCGGAGATGCAGATGTCAATCAGGATATTTCGATTGCAGTTCCTGTAAAATTTTTAAATAGGTTTCTTGTGTCTGGTTCTGTTCTGCTTCTGTTTCAAATGCTTTTACCCGCTGATCTACCGACTGCATAATATCCGGAGACAGATTTTTCTCTGCATAGGTATAAACAACCTGATTTTCTTTGTTGATATGCCGTAGCAGTAAATTCACATACCCCATGGCTTCAGTCAGAATGCTAAGTTTGAATATGGTCTGGGGATCGTTCTGATATTGATCGAGGGCCTTTTCCAGCTCCGAAATATGCAGCCGCCCTAAATCATGCTCTACCAGCATACCATGCTGAATCAGTTTTACGCCGATTTCCCCCAGACGATCGCTCATTTCCTGAAACAGAATTTGCTCTTCTTTGCCGTGGTGATGCTTATCAGCATAATTGCGGGCAAATTGGATTATCTTGCGAAAGTCACCATCGTTCACATCCTGCCCGTCCAGTATGCCGCAGCAAGCTTTTTGTATAACGGTGAGAAGCTTCAGAATATTTTCATGTTCCTCCACCATTAATTCTACGCTGTACATAAGAGTTACTCCTTTCTGCTTATTTCATATTTGTTGTTCTCGTATATGTGAAGCTCGAGGCCGCTGTGGGAAAGCATCCCCGCAATGATTTCTCCCCGAAGTGTGTCATATACCGATATATTGCCTCCCGCCCGGTCCCAATATTCATGGTGTACACATTGTGTTTTTTGCCAGACGACTTTTTTTGTGTCATGTTCCATCACACTGTTAACGTGGTCACACGGCATACCATCCAGTAAGGTATCCTCCAAAACTTTAAAGGCATCATCCGCACCGATTCCGTTTTGAAGAGCATGCTTTTCTCCGAATTGGAATGCAATCTGTTTCAAATCAGTCAGTCTGGAAGAATTTTCATTCAACAGGCTGGTAACCAGAAAGGCCAGTCTGGTTTCGCTGATTTCTATTTTCTGCTGGAGCCAGCCATGGATATTACTCCCGTCAATGATTTCTTCCAGCGGTGATAAATCTAATTTACCATATGCAGTATCCAGCTCTTGTTCAGATAAGGTATTCCAGCCCTCTTGTACGGAGACTTCCAAAATATTGTGAATCCACTCCTCCTGAAGCAGGATCTTATTGTATAACCAATAGTGAATCGGTCCTAAAAAAGCACTCATAATCTAATCCTTCCTATAGAAGAGGCTATGGAAGAGCAAGCTTCTTCCATAGTCCCTGAACTGTTTTGGTTTATGCCAGGAGTTGATGATTAAGCTGATCCAGCAGGCCGCTTACTTCAATCCCATGAACTACGCAGGCATCTGCCAATGATTCCATCTGGGAGGAAGGACAGCCCAAGCAGTGCATACCGCTTGCCATCAGGACAGAAGCCGCATCCGGATACTGACGGAGAATTTCTCCGATCAGCATATCCGCCGTAATACCTGACTGCTCTTTTTCCTCATCGCCAAAAAACAGCTCCATGTCATCTTCTACCGTTCCTATTCCTGCGATGCCGAAATTCTCCACAAGGACCTTTGCCACATTGGGGGAAAGGAAAGCCGGAAGTGTCGGGCCGAGGTGGATGTTCTTTACACCCAGATATAGAAGAGCCAGCAGGACAATGACAGCCTTCTGCTCATACCATGCAATGTTGTACACAATGGGCAGATCGTTGATATCATCCAGGCCAAAAACTTCCTTCAGTTTGAGGGCAATGACTGCAAGAGAATAAGAGTCATTGCACTGTCCGGCATCCAGTACCCGAGGAATGCCGCCGATATCACCGAGGTCAAGCTTATTGTATTTGTATTTTGCACAGCCTGCCGTGAGGATGACTGCATCTTCGGGAAGTGCCTTCGCAAAATCAGTGTAGTAGTTTCTTGACTTGGCCCTGCCGTCACAGCCTGCCATGACAACAAACTTCTTGATCGCTCCGGATTTCACTGCGCCAACTACGGCATCGGCCAGTGCCAGGACCTGGTTATGGGCAAAGCCGCCGACGATTTGTCCGTGTTCGATTTCAGTGGGAGAGGGACAACGCTTTGCGTGTTCAATAATCTCTGTAAAATCCTTCTCATCGCCGATGCTGCCGGAAATATGCCTGCAGCCCGGATATCCTGACGCGCCGGTAGTATACAGGCGATTCTTGTAGCTGTCTTTGGGGGGAACGATGCAGTTAGTGGTCATCAGAATAGGGCCGTTAAAGCTCTCAAATTCCTCTTTCTGCTTCCACCACGCGTTGCCGTAGTTACCTACAAAGTGAGGATACTTCTTGAAGGCCGGATAGTAATGAGCGGGTAACATTTCCGAGTGGGTGTATACATCTACGCCCGTACCCTCAGTTTGCTTCAGCAGCATTTCCATATCTCGCAGGTCGTGACCGGATATCAGGATACCGGGACGTGTTCCCACTCCGATGTTGACCTTGGTAATTTCCGGATTTCCATAGGCAGTAGTATTGGCTTTGTCCAGCAACGCCATACCGTTTACGCCGTATTTGCCGGTTTCCAGGGTCAGCGCAATCAGGTCGTTTGCAGTCAGGGAATCGTCCAATGTTTTAGCAAGAGCATTCTGCAGGAAAGTATCCACATCCTCGTCATCCTGAAGAAGAGCGTTGGCGTGCTTGGAATAGGCGGAAAGACCCTTCAAGCCGTAAGTGATCAGTTCCCGCAGGCTGCGCACATCCTCATTCTTAGTGGACAATACGCCAATCTCAGAGGCCTTGGCCTTGAATTCTCCACGATCATCAGAGTCCCATTTCGCAGTATCCGGCAGTATGCCCTGATTCTCAACCTGCGCCAGAAGTTCCCGCTTTTTATCGAGAGTCTCGACAATACGGGCAATAATGGCATCCTCGTCAAAGTTAGCGTTGGTAATGGTGGTAAAGAGATTCAGAGTAACCAGATGATTTACTTCCTGTGCAATGGTCTTGCCTTCGCTGCGCAATTGTGTTGTAACTGAGGAAAGTCCCTTTGTTACATATATAAGCAGATCCTGCACAGCAGCAACCTCCGGATTTTTACCGCAGACACCCGATACGGTACAACCGGTATTGCCGGCAGCTTCCTGACATTGGTAGCAAAACATTTTATT
>JAEWPN010000052.1 GCA_023399455.1 Bacillota bacterium | reverse complement strand
ACCATCGAGGCTGCAAGTAATAATGCAACTAGTTTCTTTTTCATGTTCTTTCCTCCTTTTTTGGGAAATGCTATCGCATCATCTATATTGTCTCTGGACTGCCAGAGTAACAATCCGGTAATAAGTTCCTGATTCTCAGCCTTTTACGGCACCTACGGTAATGCCGCTGATGAAGTACTTCTGTACAAAAGGATATAACAGTATGATCGGTCCGGTGGCCAGCACCGCATTGGCCATCTTAACACTCTCCTGAGGGATATCTCCCAAATTGATAAACTGTCCCGCAACCGAATTCTTCAGCGCATCCGTTCTGTTTACGATTTCGTACAGAGTATACTGGAGCGGTTTGATCTCCACCTTAGAGCTGAGAAACAGAGATGACTGATACCATTCATTCCAATATCCAAGTGCAAGGAACAATCCGATCGTTGCCAATGCGGGCTTCAGCATAGGTAAAATCAATGCGGTAAAGATCTTCATATCTCCTGCCCCGTCAATTTTGCCCGACTCTGTAATTTCATGCGGAATCGCCTTCACAAAGTTCTTCATCAGGATAATCAGCCACGGCGTCATCAATAGCGGAAATAAGACTGCCAAATAACTGTCCTTCAGATGATAGGTCTGTGTCATCAGCAGATAATACGGCGCAAGTCCTGCTGAAAACAGGCTGGTGAAGTAAATATAAAAAGAAATCGCATTTCTGAAAGGAAAATCCTTTCTCTGCAGAGCATACCCTGTCATGGAAATAATGGATAATCCAATTCCGGTACCAAAGAATGTCAGCAGAATGGTCAATATGTAAGATTTCCAAATACCGCCGCTTTTCGTAATCATAGAATATGCTTCCATGCTGATCGCCTTGGGAATTATCTGTACACCTTCCGCACGGATCACCGATTCACTGGTAAAGGATGTACTAATAATTATTATGAACGGGACAATGCAGCAGAGCGCATAAAATGCAATAAATGCATATCCGAATCCTCTGATCATCATATCCGATGCACCAAGTTTTACCTTAGCGCCTGATTCCATCAAATCTGCGTCTTGTTTTGCCATAGTGTGCCTCCATTTCTGCCCGGAACAAGTTCTTATTAAAATAGGGAATAATCCGGTTCTACTTTTTTCACGATCCAGTTGACTGTCACCACAATGATAAATCCAATAATCGACTGATACAAACCAACTGCGGAAGCAGTAGAGAAGTTGAAATCTGTCATGGTTGCACGATATACATAAGTTTCTATAATATCGGTCGTACCGTACAGTAATGGATTTTTACCTATTACGTTGTAGAACAGACCAAAGTTACCTTTCACAATACCGCCGAGCGCAAACAGCAGCAAAATTATAATTGTAGGCTTCAGACTCGGCAAAATAATATACCTGATCTTCTGGAAACCATTTGCACCATCTACCTTTGCCGCTTCGATCATCTCCGAATCGATGCCCATAATAGCCGCGAAGTAAACTACCGAATTATAACCCGTCTGCTGCCACAGATAAATCACTATCAATAACGGCGGCCACGAATTAGCGTTTGCATAAGGCTGCCACCTTTCCAATCCCAGACTGGTAAGAATTCCATTGACAAATCCGGTATCGTAGTTCAGCAAGTTAAATACCAGAATGCCTACCAATACCTGAGAAATGAAATAGGGAAGAAACATAATCGTCTGAGAAATCTTCTTAAACCATTTTCCCCTCATTTCATTGAGCAGAATCGCTACAAACACTGCCAAGGCGTTCCCCAAAAGAATAAATGCCACATTATACAGGACTGTATTTCTTGTCAGGATAAACAGCTTTCCCGACGTCGCCAGAAATTCGAAATTCCGAAGCCCTACGAATTCGCTTCCGAAGATGCCGTCTCTGTAGTTGTACTTCACAAATGCTACCCAGATCCCCGGCATAGGCATGTAACAAAAAAAGAAAAAGAATAAGATTGCCGGTAAGCACATAAGAAGCAGAATCCTCGACTTCTTTACATTTTTCCAGAAAGATATTTTTGGTGCAGTTACATTGGTTACCTGCGTATCCTCTGCCACTTTTAATGCTTTAGCCATTTTCTCCTCCCATACTGACCTTTTCCATCCGTCTATGTTCGACATGAATATTCACATCTTACGAAGTGAAATTGCGCACTCGGATTGGTCACTTTTACTATTTGAAATCGGTTTCAATTAATATTTATGTTCACATTTTACTCTTTATGCGATTCATAGTCAATGCTTTTCTTGCAACCGGTTTCATTTTTCCGAATTATATAAATTTACCGCTATATTTTTGTGCACTTTTTATATGGAAACATCAAAAAAGCAGTTATTCTTTTATCGAATAACTGCTTTTTACTATTTCCCGCTCAATTTAAACACTATTTTTTGAAACCGGTATCAATATGATTATTCCTTTGTTTCGGGAGCCCTTCCGCTGCTTTCCCGAACGATCAGGGTCGGGGGTAAAAGCTGAATTTTGGGCATTTCCCTTCCTTCTATTGCCGCCACTGCCGTCTCGATCAATTTCTCTCCAAAGCTTTCATAGTTATAATCAGCCGTTGTCAATTTCGGGCTGAGCAGTTCTGAAACGTAAGTATTGTCATAGCTTACTACCGAAATGTCCTGAGGGATACATAAACCATGCTCCTGAATGCTGCGCACAATACCTACCGCCGCAAAATCATTGATCGCTATCACCGCTGTCGGCCTGATACCTTGGCCAAGCATCCTGTTCATATAGGTATATCCGGTCTCGTAGTCATATCCGCCATCCTCCGAAACCAGATCTTCTCTAAAAGGGATTTGATACTTGCTTAAGTTCTGCTTATATCTTTGGAATTTTTCAAAGGTGGAGAGGACATCCATCCGTCCCCCGATCAATGCTATCTCACGGTGGCCTAATTCTATCAGATGCTCCGTCAACAGATCCATGCACTTCATGGCATCGATCTGCACTTGATAGCACTGCGTTCCATCCAGCTTACCGGTTACCACCATGGGAATGGTGTTCATTAATTGATTGACCTTCTCTACATATGACTTATTGGATACAAGGTCGTCTACCCGTCCGCCCATTTGAATGATCACGTCAACCCTCTGCTCCTGCAATTTCTCCAGCTGTTTCTCCTCTTGTATCTGCTCACCCAGAGAGTTGCAAAGCATGACTGTATATCCAGCTTTTTGTGCCGCTATCTCACACGCGACAAACATATCCGCATAGTAGGGATTCCTTACATCCGCTGCGATAATCCCGATTACTTTGCTTTTTGTATCAGAAAGGCTTCTGGCCATGGCGTTAGGTTTAAAATTGTATTTTTCAATCAGTTCCAATACCCGCTGTTTTTTTTCATTGCGTACATTGGCATTGTTAGTAAGTACCCGGGACACTGTCGCTGCAGACACTCCCGCCTCTCTCGCTATGTCGTAAATGGTAATTACCTTATTTTCAATACTTCTATGTACATCCATCGTTTTTTCTCCTAGCAATTCCCTCATTCTTATTTAGAAAACGTTTTTATTTTATAACATTATATTTCTATTACCTCTTTCTGTCAAAGCGAATTCATTGAATTCTTCATTTTATCCACTTCCACTTCAAGTCCATTATCCTCCAAGCCGGAAGCAGTTATCTTTACCACGATTCTGCCGGGAGCATTTCTTCTGATATATACCATTAATCTGCCATCCTTAGTGCCTCTTTTCTGCTCGGAATAAGAGGTATTATCGCTTAAGTCCCCGTTTTCAATGCCTACCAAAGCTCCTGAGCCCTTCACTTGTATCCCGATCAGCCGGTCATCTGCTGCTGCAAGCCTGCTTTCACTATCCAGAAGACGAATCTCCATTTGGAACAAATAGCCGGAATGTCCGGATGCCTCTTCAAAGCTCTGACCGCTTAAAACATCGGCTTCTTTCCATAGCACGGCCTGAAGGCTCACCGCATCACCAGAGGTACAAAGGGCCGTGGTTTTCACTTTTTCCCGCTTCTCATCGTAGCCTTCTGCCTCCAGTATTCCCGCTTCAAATGGAATTATAAATTGATATGCTCCGTCAGCGTTGTATTTTGCAGCTCCGGCAATCTCTTTTCCATTGAGCAAGAGCCGGATCTCGCTCAGATTAGAGTAACACATAACCAGTACTTTCTGTCCGCTTTCATAATTCCATCGCCGGCTGTAAGGAATCCATTCTTCATTACGATCCGTCGTTTCACTATCAGCCCTGGAAACGAGTTCCAGCACAGGTTCTGTCAACCATAGCGCCTTTCTTTGTAAAAATCGTGATTTTTCAAAGCCCGCCAAGTTCAGAAGTCCGGCTGCCGAGCCATGGACAGGCCATCCGTGTGCTTCACCTAGATAGTCTATTCCGGTCCAGAGAAATTGACCGCTGATATATGGATTATCCGTTACAGCTCTCCAAGCCTCATAGCTGTGGCTATTTTCACTCCCCAGAAAGGGCTTTTCAGGGAATTCCTCATGGTCCTTCACATAGAACTGCTCTTTATAGTTATAGCATGCTACATCCAGGGCTTCCAGGATTCCAAGTCTGACCGAAAGCTCCGGAAATGCTAATGCCATCGTTACCGGCCTGGTCGGATCTTCTTGTTTTACAATTTCAGCCAAGCGCTTAGCCAGGGGTACCAACCGTTCGGCACTAGGCTTATTTGCATCATATACTCTCTCTGCCGCAGGCTTAGCAGCGTCATTATTTCCCGTCATGTGCTCGAACATCGGGTGACAGTAAGGATCGTTGGGATAATCGATTTCATTTCCGATGCTCCAAAGTATGACAGACGGATGATTTCGGTTTTTTCTTACCATTGCGCGCAAATCTGTTTCATGCCATTCAGGAAAATCCTCGAAGTATCCCTGATGCTTCGGAGGATATATGTTATGGCCCATAGACCATTTATTCTTTGCATTTTCCCATTCGTCAAAAGCCTCATCCATCATTAGAAATCCCATCGCATCGCATAGCTCATACAGCTCCGGCATATGCGGATTATGGCTGCAGCGGACGGCATTGCATCCGCATTCCTTCAATTTGCTCAGTCTTCTCTGCCAAATATGGGCAGTAACTGCAGCGCCCAAACAGCCCGCATCGTGATGTACGCAAACACCCTTAATAGTCACTTCATTTCCATTCAAAAAGAAGCCGTTGTCGGGAGAGAAGTAAATGCTTCTGATTCCAACTTTCTCTTCCTCTGCCAAATATTGCAGCTTATCGTTAACTGTATAGAATACTTTCATTTGATAAAGGTTGGGATTATCTGTTGACCAAAGCTCAGGCCTTTTGATAACGCCTTCCAACAGTACCGGTACCGCTTCACCAGCCGGTATTCGACAGGACTGCGTAAGCTTTTCCATACAGATTCCTTCTCCCCTGCAAAAGTCAATTTCTATATTAACCTTCACATCCGCATCCGTACTATTAAGAATTTCCTGATACACGCTGATTTCGGCACTGTTCTCATCGCATTTGTTTGTCTTAAATACAATGCTGTATTCCGCAGGATGCACCGGTTCCCTGACTGCGAGCGTCACCTTTCTGGTGATTCCGCTTCCGGTGAACCATCTGGAATCCGCCAGATCCGTATGTGTCACCTTAACACAAAGAACATTTTCTTCCCCGTAATGAATAAAGTCGGTTAATCGATGGGAAAAGGTCACATAGCCATTGGGGCGTTTGCCCAAGTAATAACTATTGCACCAAATCTGGCTATTTTTATATATACCGTCAAAGACTACTTTGATATCTTTGCCCTTATATTCTGAGGGCACATAAAAATGCAGCCGATACCAACCGATCCCCCCTGCCAGATAGCCCGTTCCGCTGGAGTAATCCTTTGAAAAGGGCTGTGTCACCGACCAGTCATGAGGAAGTGAAACACTTTGCCATACATTATCATCAAAGCCTGCATACCATGCGCCTTCGCACTCGCCCAAGTAAAATTTCCAGTTCTCATTTAAGGTAATTTTTGTTGTGTCCATTAACTGCCCCTCTCGTTATGCAAATGATTCTTCATCGTGCGTCTTGAAATCGGTTTCAAATATATTATGTAAGATTTCTTTTAAGAAGTCAATTCACAACTTTAATATTAAAAAAATAATTAATTGGACCTGAACCATTCTATCCGTTTTGGCTTACAAAGAGGTTTAAATTCAGATTACCCGGCTACCCCTTGAAGGAATCCTCATACTCCTATCAACTTCTCTACTTCCCGTTTATGTTGAAGCAAAGTACAGCCGCCTCCCTTATTTTCCGCCTCATGTTTTCCTATTAACCGTATTTTTTCAAAGAAAGGTGACTGCAGTACTTCAATAATTGAAGTAGTCTTTAGGTTCAATTCTGAATATGGGGAGAAGGGGCAAGGCTCCGCATTGCCCAACGGGTTAATATGAAAAAACCCCCGTCCAGCGGCCAGACATCCACCCATATATTTTTCATCACCTGGAAAAGAGATTAAGCTCATATTTTTAAAGTCACATTTCAACTTGCGTATATTTTCATCTAACATAACAGCGGCATTCTTGGACAGGACAAGATCTTCAGTACCTTTTTCTGCCGGTACATACTCCACATAAAATATAATGCCACAGCCTTTTTTCTGTAAGGCGGAAACATACTCTCTGCTTACAACGGTATCTAAATTGTTCTTTGTGACTGTTATAGATGTACCAAAAAGAATATTCCTCTGTCTTAGCTCTTCCATGACTTGCTCAATCTTCGTGGAAATACCAAGTCCGCGCCGTAAATCCGTTTCTTTGGAGTTACCCTCACTACTTAAAACAGGGATTATGTTTCTCCGTTGGTCGAACAGATCGATGTATTCTGCGTCGATTAAAGTTCCGTTTGTGAAAACAGGAAATGCGATGTGCGTAAAATTTGAGGCTATTTCTACAATCTCTCGGCGCAACAATGGTTCGCCGCCGGCAAGCAGAATAAAAGAAATACCTAGATCGGCCGCTTCACAAAAAATCCTGTTCCATTCCTCGGTATTCATTTCCATTTCGGCCATTGCAGTGCCGCATATACCGCCAGCCCTCGCATAACACCCTGTACAATACAGGTTGCATTGTGAAGCGACACTCGCAATGAGAAAGGGAGGGATATGAATCCCCGCTTGCTCATATCCATTCCTTATCTTTGCGCTTGCTTGCATGGTGGGAATAAACTTTGTTATGAAGCGCCGCCCATTTTTATCTTTCAAATAAAATCGGGCTGCCGTTTGTA
>JAEWPN010000235.1 GCA_023399455.1 Bacillota bacterium | reverse complement strand
CCGCTCTTTATATATATTTTTGCTCTATCTGCAAACATTGTATTCCACCTCTGAATGATAAAACAGGCTTCAAACACTCAATATGTTTGAAGCCCGATTCGTTCGTTATTTTTCGACAGGATATACGGAAGCTTGTTTTTTATCTCTTCCTTTTCTTTCAAATCTAAGTACACCGTCCACTAATGCGAATAATGTGTCATCTCCGCCTCTACCTACGTTTACGCCGGGATGAATCTTAGTTCCGCGCTGTCTGTACAGAATATTTCCTGCTTTTACGAATTGTCCGTCAGCTCTTTTCGCACCAAGTCTTTTGGATTCGGAATCTCTACCGTTCTTGGTAGAACCAACACCCTTTTTGTGAGCGAAAAATTGAAGGTTCATATTTAACATGGTTTTACACCTCCTTGAATTTAAGTGATACATACTTTTTGCCATACCGTTTTTCAACGTCCGACAGTCCAAGTATCATGGAATCCATAAGGAGCTTTCCTTTTTCGGACAAACCTCCCTTAAAAAGACAGTCGATATAGCCTGACTCTTCATCGGAAGAAACATCCATATCCTCCTTAGCCAGCTCTTCCATCGAATTGATGGTATTGATGACCAGCATGGATACAGCAGCACATACAATGTCTTTGCCGTTTCTTGCGAAGTCAGAATGTCCCTTGCAGGTAAATCCCTTATATTCTCCATTTACGTTTTTTTTAACAATAACCGTTGTCATAAAGCATTACGCGTTAATTTTATCGATCTTAACCTGAGTGTATGCTTGTCTATGACCATTTTTCTTATGATAACCGGTTTTTCTCTTATACTTGTAAACGATAACTTTCTTTCCTCTTCCCTGCTCCATTACTGTTGCAGTTACGGTGGAATTAGCTACGTCACCGGCAACCTTAAGCCCATTATCGCTGATAGCGACAACCTGATCAAATGTTACAGCACTTCCCGGCTCCATATCGAGTTTCTCAACTCTGATTACGTCACCTTCGGAAACCTTATACTGTTTTCCACCTGTGGCAATAATTGCGTACATATTGCACCTCCTAATAATTTACTCGCTAGGGTCGGCGGCCTCCTCAAAAAAGGACACACTTTGAGCCTATCTATGCGGCATACTTCGTTAGTTTATCATTCCATTTTCCTGATGTCAAGACATTTTAAAAATATCAATCATTTTTAAAATGTCAGAAATTTGAAAAATCTAGCACTTTAGTGAAAAAGTAGGCAATAACCTGTGCTCTGGAGCTGAATTCCTCTGTTTTCATAAGTTGTTCTACCTCCGCCTTCGTATAAAAGCCCGCTTCGATCATTTCGTTATCCGAGCTGTGATCCTCGAACCTGCCTTGCGCTTCCACGAATACGATGTGCGTCTTCATATCCGAAATGGCTACGGCAGCGTAGGAGGCAGGAAGAATATTGATAATTCGCTTTACGCCAAGTCCGGTTTCCTCAAACAGTTCTCTGGCGATGCACTCCTCTACAGTTTCTCCGTCCTCCAGCATTCCGGCACAGAGATTATAAATGCTCTTGTTGATACCCATGCGGAATTCCTTCAATAAAAGAAGCTTTCCTTCCTTTACGGCAACGATGGACAATCCGCTCACGTTGCTGCCTATGTCCTCCACACTGCCTAATTCCTTGCGGCTGACTATTTCGTATTTTTTCTCGCGACCGGCCTTGTTGAGATAGGTAAGCTCATAATTTTTTAAATATTTACCGTCTTTTACTTTTTCCATTTTAATGATTTTCATGTATTATCTTCCTCTTAATACCGAACTTGCTGCAGTTTCGGTCCTGATTTAAAGCTGTGAAAGCTGTTCCTTCAAAGGTTTGTTTATTTTCATACGGGTGATTTCCACCAGCCCAAGAACGGTCATATCCACTAGACTGGTCTTCACCGGGTCTTTTTTTAGCAAATCGCCGAAATGTGCCATTAGCCTGTCGCTATGTTCCCGCTTTCGCATATTGATAAAGTCGACTACGACGATGCCCGATATGTTTCGAAGGGTGAGTTGAAATGCTATTTCCCCGGCAGCTTCCATGTTAATGCGAAAAAAGGTTTCTTCATCCTCTTTTTTCGTGCTCACTTTTCCGGTATTTACGTCGATTACCGTCAGGGCTTCGGTAGGCTCGATGATAAGGTAACCGCCGGATTTAAGCCATACTTTCCTATCCAGTGCCTCCTTTAAACGAGTGTCCACGGAGTACAGCTTGTGAAGGGGGAGAAGTTCGTCCTTATATAGCCTTGCTCCACATATACGAAAGGCCGGATGCAGACGGGAATATTCTGTCACCTCTTCATAAATGTCCTTATCATCCGTTACGATTTCTTCGTATTGCCCTGCATAGGTATCCCGAAGCCGAAGGAGGTAATCCGAAGGCTTTTTATAAAGCAGGGAATAGCTTGTTCTATGAATGGACATTTCCGCCAGCTCCTTAAGCTGCGCTGTTAAGTCCTTCCATTCCTCCAGCAGGGGAGAATAATCCTCAAGCTCTTTAGCGTTCGTGCGGACAACAGTTCCGATACCTTTTGGAAGCAATGCAAACTCTTCTTTCAGAGCCTCTCCGATTCTCGCTTTAGCCTTAGCCGACAGCTTGGAGGAATATGCGATTCCCGGCTTTCCCATGGATACGACGCAGTATTTTCCGCTTAAGGAAAGGGCGCATGTGGCGACAGGCTGTTTTGTCTTCACCGCATCCTTGTTTATCTGCACCACAATATCATCTCCGGCAAGAATCCTCCCATCGTAACGCCTATTGGTAAGGATGGGGCTTTTTGCTTCGTTCAGGGCGAGAAAACAGGGTAAGCCCGGCTCTGATTCCACAAAGGCCGCATTGATATTGGCGGATATGTTTTTCACCTTTGCCACATATATATTGCCTACAAAACTGCCCTCTTCTTTCTCGGCATTCACAGAAAGCAGACGATTGCCATGAAAAAGCAGAGATATTATTTGATTGTTTCTTTTTATTATGACATATTTCTTATCATTCATTAAAATTCTTTACCTACCGTGTCCAATGGGATAAATGCCGGACAATCTTCCGTTCCTGTATTTGTAAAGGTATCCTCCCTCGTTATTTCCAGTGAGAAATCGGAAAGCGTATCGCCGTTTTCCGTTAAAAAGGCTTCGATGACCAGACCGGGCTTGATATTGCCCGAGCTGCTGGCGTCCACCATCATACGTATGGCTCCTCGGCCGTTTTTGTCTTTAACAGCTTCCAAGGCATAGATAGATGGCTTGATATCCATTTCTATTTCACTCTTTTTCGTTTTCTTTGTAACCGGGATGGATGTTCTGGAATAAAATACTTCCACCTGCTCTTCCCAATCGAAATCGGGCTCATACCCCTCTCTGAATCTCACGATATATTCCGCAGCAGCAACGCTGGCCATGGCGTTCATGGCGTCGTCGGGCAGCTTAGTGACGCTTATGATTTCCATTCCGGGGACCATGGCTTTATTCAGGCTGTCCTTAAGCTCCCCGGAAGAGGCAGAGGAAACTACTTCAATATCCATATATTCCCCATTGCTTGTCAAGCCTACTCCTAAGGGAGCCGCAAAGGACATGATTTGATGAGGGCTGAAGCCGCCCGAATATGCAACATCAATGCCCGCGCGGCGGATAGCCTTCTGGAAATACCTCATCACGTCCAAATGGCCGATAAAACGCATGACGCCGGATTTGGCGAATTTAATTCTTACTTTCATAGCACACACCTCCTCCGAATACGGCAGCACCGCATCCGAGACACTGCATCCGGCAGTTGGGCGATATCGTTTCCTCCACCGCCTTGTCCCATTCTCTTTTCAGAAAGCTTTTGGTTACGCCGCAGTCGATGAAATCCCAAGGAAATACTTCATCGAAGGAACGTTCCCTCGTAGTATAAAAATCAATGTTTATACCACACTCCTTAAAGGTCTCCATCCACACGTCATTATGGAAATATTCGCTCCACGAATCAAAGAGGCAGCCTTTTTCGTAAGCCCTGCGGATGACGGCAGCAATTTTTCTGTCTCCTCTGGCAAAAACCCCCTCCATAACGCTTACATCCGCTTCGTGCCAGTTATATTTGATGCTCTTTTGATTGAGCTGTTCCCTGATGGAACTGCGGGTAAGATAAGCCTTTTCAATGAACTCCTCCTTAGTACACATCCTCGCCCACTGAAAGGGGGTAAAGGGCTTGGGGATAAAAAAGGAGGTGCTGGTAACGATCTGCACCCTGCCATTTTTTCGCTCCTCTTTGGGAACTATTTCGAAAAATGTGGCGGCTATTTTGTTGGATAGATCGGCAATGCCTCTTATATCTTCCTCTGTTTCCGTAGGAAGTCCAAGCATGAAATAAAGCTTTACTCTTGTCCAGCCTCCCTCGAAGGCCAAAGCTGATCCTTTCAGAATGACTTCCTCGGTCAACCCCTTGTTGATAACGTCTCTAAGCCTTTGACTTCCTGCTTCAGGGGCAAAAGTCAGGCTGCTCTTTCTTATATCCTGAACCTTACTCATCACATCCAGAGAAAAAGCGTCGATGCGAAGGGACGGCAGGGAAATGTTGATATATTTTTTTCCGCACTCCTCGATGAGGAAATCGATCAGCTCGGGAAGCTTGGAATAATCGCTGGAGCTTAGAGAGCTTAATGAAATTTCTTCATGTCCGGTATTTTTTAACATTTCTACCGCGTAGCCCTTCAGCACGTCCACATCGCGTTCCCGCACCGGACGGTAAAGTTGTCCTGCCTGACAAAATCGGCATCCCCTGATACATCCCCGTTGGATTTCTAAGACCACCCTGTCCTGGGTCGCCTTAATAAAAGGAACTACGGGTTTCATCGGATAAAAGGTATCGGAAACCGCCATTTCGATTTCCTTCTTCACGGTTTCGGGTATTCCTTCCTCCGTTGGTTTCATTTCAAGAATCGTACCATCCTCTTTATAATCGACTTCATAGAACATCGGCACATAAATACCGGAAAGCCTGGCCGCCCTTCTCAAGAATTCTATACGGCTTTCGCCCTTCTCTCTGGAATCTTTATATAAATCTATGAGTTCCCGGTACCTGGTCTCCCCTTCACCGATATAAAACATGTCGAAAAACTCAGCAATCGGTTCGGGATTATAGGTGCAGGGTCCTCCTCCTATTACGATGGGATGGTCTAAGGTCCTGTCCTTTGCTGAAAGGGGGATCTGGGATAGGTCGAGGATCTGCAAAATATTCGTATAGCACATCTCATACTGAATAGTGATTCCGAGAAAATCCATATTTTTTACCGGTTCCTGAGATTCCAACGCAAAAAGAGGGATATGTTCCTCCCTCATAATTTTATCCAAATCGACCCATGGGGAATAAACCCTTTCACACCATACGTCCTCAAAGCTGTTCAACATATCGTACAAAATCTGGATTCCCAAATGCGACATGCCGATTTCATATATATCCGGAAAGCACATCGCCATACGGACGGATACCGTATTCTTATCTTTTACCACCGCATTTACTTCGTTGCCGATATAGCGGGCCGGCTTCTCCACCTGCAGCAGTATTTCATCTTTTAACGCAAGCTTGCTCATAATACTCCTATCTCTTTATGAGTGTCCTTTACTCATTATGAGTGTTCTCTACTCATTGATATTATTTCACATCATTAAATAGAGTATAAGGGAAATTATGTTCAAAATCAAATACTACTTCATCCAGCCCCGTATCGAAATCCTTATTTATCTCTTCCATCATCTGATTTGTACTAATGCCTGCGATGTTCCCTTCCTCGGCGTCTAGGAATAAAAAGCCCGCAAAAAGCAAGACGGCGATAACCAGCCGCAGTCTGAAGGAGGAAAAGGAAGTGTGGACCGCATTCTCCCTGCCATTTTCCAAAGCCTGAAGCTCATAATCCTTATTATCCTTATAATCGCCGTAATACCCTTTGGCATACAGCGGCAGTTCCTCCTGCTCATATTTCATATCCGTTCCGTACAGCATCCTTTCCCTACTCCTCATCCTCATTCTATTATCCTTGCTTTCTGTGCGTATCATCTGGACTAATTGTAGTTTTTGATCGCTAGAAATATTACCCATGCAGCTTCGTCCTAACCAGTTACTTAACAAAGACTATGCAGAAAAAAAACGAATTATTCTTATTCGTATAAATCCGACAAAGGCTTAAAGGTATACCCCATCGCCTCCCACTTCGTCAGAAGCTCATCCAGAATCTCCCCGTTCGTCTGTGAAGTGCTATGCATCAGAACGATAGCCCCCGGATGGATTCGCCCTACCAGTTTTGAAAAAGCTTCTTCCTTCGTGGGCTGCTTATCCTGATACCAGTCTACATAGGCCAGACTCCAGAAAAAAGTCTTATACCCCAGTTCCTTCGCCATCTTTAAATTTTCAACGCTATACTTTCCCTGCGGTGGCCTGTAATACATACTAAGCTCTTTCCCGGTTATCTGCTGAAACAAATCAGCAACCCCATCCATTTCCTTCCGAAAGGAATCCATATCCGAGATCTTAGACATATCCAGATGATGATAAGTATGATTCCCGACGCAATGCCCCTCGGTTACCATTCGCTTCACCAGTTCGGGAGCTGACTCCAAATAGTGGCCTACGATAAAAAAAGTAGCCGGTGCGTTATGTTTTTTCAACGCATCCAGAATAGGTGCAGTATTCCCGTTTTCATACCCGGCGTCAAAAGTAAGATAAATAACCTTTTCCCCCTTATCTCCTACGAAGTATGTATCATACTTCTTCAATTCCTCCGCGGAAGCTATTCCTGTAGGCTGTGTCTCGTCCCCATATCCGCCAAGTCCCCAGTTCTCACATTCTGCAAAACCTGTCGAGGCCGGTATTACCTTCTCCTTCACATAACCGAGCGCTCTTCCGATAAAAAACATTGAAATTAAAAATAGCAGCGCTAAGATTACCTTCTTATGAACCAATTGTTTAAGCCGCATATATTTTTCCCCAAAAATCTTTGTAACAATATATGGAATATTAACTTCATTTATGAGCCTGAAATATCTTCTTAAATCATCTGTCGGTTAAACAAAATATTCTTTGATATTTTCTCCTTTCTATAGTAAAATAAATTCAAATCATACAGCAATACCATGATCGTTTTTAATTATTAAATATAGAAAGAAATACGAAGAAATAACAAAGGAGAGATGTATTATGAAAGGTACTGTAGTTTCTACATGGATGGAATCCTGCCGCAAACTCTTTGGCGATCAAGTTGTTAACAGCGCATTAGAGCACTACCACTTATCCTCCGACCATATTTTTACTCCCATCGAAGACGTTGCCGATGATGTTGCTCTTGGGCTCGTAGACACGATTGGCAACAGTGTTGGGAAAAATCATCAGGAAATATGGGGTCTTATGGGTGAGGAAAATATTAAGACGTTCAGCCGCATTTATCCCGGCTTCTTCCGGCACGAAGGCGCTTATCAGTTTTTAAAATCCATGAATGACGTACATATTATCGTTATGCGCCGCTTTAAGGGCGCTGTTCCTCCTATTTTGGATCTGCAACCTGTCTCTTCCAGAGAAACTCTTTTCATATATCGCTCCAAGCGTGGAATGGGCGACTATCTGGTAGGTTTGTTAAAAGGCGTTTCCAACTACTTCAAGGAAGATATTAAGACAGAGATTCTAAACAAGTCTGCTGACGAGATTCATTTGAAGCTGACCTTCGAAAAGGAAATACAGTATACAAAGAATTTCCGCTTTAATCAGATACTCTCCCTCGGTTTTTTGAAACGAAGCTCTCAAAAGCTTGCTTTACTCAACACGATTTTAATTGGTGCTGTCGGCTTCGTGCTCTTTGGAGACCCGGCAAAGTCTGCAATACTTGCAGTTTCCACCTGTGTAATCTGTCTGATTTCTTCTTATATTACCGGCAGACCTGCAAGGCTGATTGCATCGGAGCTTCATAACTTGGCTGACAGAACATTTTCGGAAAACGTAGAGCTCCATTCTATGGATGAGAACGAAAAGCTCATGGAAATTATTAACGACTTAAAGGCTGTGGTTCAGAAGGATTTTATCGAATTCAACGCTATCGTGGACGAGATGTACACCTTCAATAACTCGCTTTCCGGCATCGCTTCCACCATGCAGTCCACCTCCAATGATATTACCGATGTTCTGGATGAGGTTGCCGTAGCGGCGACGACGCAGGCAGAGGATACGGAGAACGTTGTTTCCGTATTGAACGAAAGCATCGGCAACATTACTCGTATCTCCGACGAAAGCCAGAAGAATAAATCTGAAATCGAAAATGCGGTGAACAGCATCGAAAACAGTTTCCTTAACGTAAAAAATACTGCGGAACAAATCAATCAGGTATTGGATAAATTTGGTAAGATAAAGGATAACAGCAATGAACTCCAAAATAACGCTGCTAACATTACGGAAATCGTATCTATTGTTTCCGGTATCGCGAAGCAGATTAATCTTCTCGCTTTGAACGCTTCTATCGAAGCAGCCAGAGCCGGAGAAGCCGGAAGAGGATTCACCGTTGTTGCCGAGGAGGTCCGCAAGCTTTCTGAAGAAACCAACAGCGCGGTGGAGGAAATCAACAATAATCTTACCAACTTTGTTTCCAGCGTAGGTGAAGTGGTTGTGGGCATCGATACCCAGTATGCCATTCTGGAGACAGAGAACACCTCCCTTATGGAAGCGGTGGCCACCTCCAATCATTCCAATGACAACTTAAAAGGAGTTTCAGGTCTTATGATTGAGACATCTCTCGATCTAAAAAAAGAGGCGGATCATATTTCTTCCCTGTTCGAAAGCATTCAGAATCTTGCAGCCATTGCCGAGGAGAATTCTGCTTCTACGGAAGAGGCAAGCTCTAATGTAGCTATATATGTGGATCAGATCAACGAGCTGACCAGACAGATTTCTGTCTTCGATTCCATGATCAAGGCATTCCAAGAAAATTTGAAGAAGTATAAAATATAAGAAAAGTTTATCTATAAAAGATTACCCTTATCCGACCGTGTTGACCTTGTCAAACGATGATAAGATGCAAAGGAGCAAAAAACTCACAAAACGGGTTTTTTGCTTTTATTATCTGAAATCTTAAAAATATATTAAAAATCTTAAAAAAATCTCAACAAAAAGATTGCATTTCTTTTCGCATTCGTATACGATATATTCTGTCAAACAATAAACTATGCCAAAGGCTGGAATATTGTTGCAAAGAAAACACACAATTTAAGCAAGGAGAATAACAATGGAGAAACTATTCAAACTGAAACAGAACAACACCAACGTACCTACGGAAGTTGTGGCCGGACTTACTACATTTTTTGCAATGGCGTATATTCTGTTCGTCAACCCGGCAATGCTTTCACAAACAGGCATTCCTTATGGCGCGGTATTTCTCGCAACCATCTTCGCTTCCGCTGCAGGTACTCTCGTTATGGCGCTTTTCGCCAACGTTCCTTATGCGCAGGCACCGGGAATGGGGCTTAACGCATTCTTTACCTATACCGTATGCTTCGGTCTGGGCTTCACATGGCAGCAAGCTCTCGCCATGGTATTTATCTGCGGTATCATTAATGTTATCATTACGGTTACCAAGATCCGTAAATCTATCATTAAAGCAATTCCTGTAAGTCTTCAGCACGCTATCGGCGGCGGTATCGGTATTTTCATCGCTTACATAGGAATTAAAAATGCCGGATTGCTGAGCTTTACCTCCGATCCTGGCAAAAATGTCGTTTTAGATAGCGGAACGGTCATTGCAGACTCCAGTATCGTTCCTGCTTTGGCAACCTTCAATACTCTTCCGATACTCCTTTCCTTGATTTCACTTATTTTAATGGTAGTACTCGTTATCAAGAAGGTTCCGGGAGCTATTTTTGTAAGTATCATTCTTTCCACTATAATCGGTGTGGTTATGGGAATCGTAGATTTAGGCCAGGTCGGCATCGCTTCCAACCTTGGAACTTCATTCTCAGAGCTTGGGACAACCTTTGGCGCTGCTTTCGGTGCAGAAGGAATGTTATCTCTTTTTTCGGATATCACGAAGCTTCCGCTGGTTCTCATGACGATTTTCGCATTCAGCCTTTCTGATACCTTTGATACGATAGGAACATTCATCGGTACGGGACGCCGTACAGGTATTTTCAGCGAGAAAGATCAGGCGGAAATGGACAGTTCCAGCGGCTTTAAGTCCAAAATGGATCGTGCATTGTTCGCAGACTCCATCGCTACTTCTATCGGCGCAGTTTTCGGTACCTCCAACACTACCACCTATGTGGAAAGTGCAGCGGGCATCGGTGCGGGAGGACGTACAGGTCTTACCGCTCTCGTAACGGCAATCATGTTCTTGCTCAGCATTTTCTTGGCTCCTGTTGTCGGCATCGTTCCCACTCAGGCTACTGCACCTGCCCTCATTATGGTCGGCGTTATGATGCTTTCCTCTTTTGCAAGCATCAAATGGGATGATCTGGCCGAAGCGGTTCCTGCGTTCTTCGCTGGCATCTTCATGGCTTTATGCTACAGCATTTCCTATGGTATTGCAACGGGCTTCATCTTTTATTGTATCGTAAAATGTCTGCGCGGCGAGGCTAAAAGCATTCATCCGATCCTTTGGGTGAGCACGGCGCTGTTCGTTTTGAACTTTGTAATACTTGCAATTATATAAAAGCTTGTAATAAAGATATAAATAAAATTTCAACAACGGGCAATTCTCAAAATGTGTTGTTCGTTGTTGAATAAAAAATCTCCGAACCGATATGCTCATATCAGTCCGGAGATTTTTAGATTATATTATAAATTTTAACTGTTTTCAAATTACCTTTTTGCCAGCTCTTCTGTAATTTCTTCCCAGGTCACTCCCTTTTCCGCCATCAGAACCATCATATGGTAGAGAAAATCTGAAATCTCATATTTGATTTCATTAGGATTGGGATTCTTGGAAGCTATGACTATTTCTGTGGCCTCTTCTCCCAGCTTCTTCAGTATCTTGTCGATTCCCTTCTCGAACAGATAATTGGTATAAGAACCTTCCTTCGGGTGAACCTTTCTGTCCATAATGACGTTCATAACAGCTTCAAACACTTTAAGAGGATTGGTTTCGTTATATTCCTTCTTCAATATCTCATTGAAAAAACAGGAATAACTTCCGGTATGACAGGCCGCTCCGATTTGAGAAACCTTTGCGAGAATCGTGTCCATATCGCAGTCAGCAGTCAGAGATTTGACATACTGGTAATGACCGCTTGTATCACCCTTTACCCACAACTCGTTCCTGCTGCGGCTGTAATAGGTCATCTTGCCGGTATGAACAGTAGCGTTATATGCTTCTTCATTCATATAAGCCACCATAAGAATTTGATCGGTCTTATAATCCTGAACAACAACGGTTATATGCCCGTCAGAATTCAACTTGAAATCAGACCACTGAAATGCTGCTTCTAAGACATTCACGCGAATCCCGTTACCTTGACAGAGGGATTTGATCGCGGGAAGCTCCTTGGCATTCTCGTTGATGGCATGGCCGGTAATACCGCATATTGAAGGCACAGAAAGGATCTCGATCAGCTTATCCAAGGAAACCTCAGGCAGGGATACGAGAATTTTTGTCGTCCCATCCCACTTTTGGACACTTTCCCTTATGGAGCTTTCCTTCAAAAGAATCAGCTCATCCACATAGTTTTCGATGGTTTCCTTGTTTCGAAGAAGTTCCTGTGTATCAATAAAGCACGCAGCAATTTTTTCTTTGCCGAATTTTAAGGATACTTCCTGCGTGATTTCAATATTTTCAGGCTTGGAATAATTTAAGGCTGCCTTCTTACAACCGGCATAAAGCAGCTTTTTAATATCCTCCATCCGGTGGATATTGCCCGCTCCCGTTACCGGCATCTCCGTATTCAGACATATTTCCTTTATAATATCCAGAGCTTCGTCATGTTCTGCATCCCCCTTCGACATATCGAAAACCAAAAGCTCGTCCGCATTGTTATCTCTATAAAACTTGGCAAGCTTCACCGGATTGGTGTCAAGAATCGTAATATCAGACAGATTTTTGACCGCATTGCCTTTATATAAATAAATGCAGGGAACTAATTTTTTATAATTGTCGCTCATGTATATGCTCCTTTTTTACTACAGACTGCCCTTAGTACTCAGTACATCCGTAATTCTTTCGTCTTTCATTACCGCCTCATCCAGGGCCTTGGCAAAGGATTTGAACATCGCTTCTATCATATGATGATTATTCTCACCCGACAGCATTTTTATGTGAAGATTCATTCCGGCAGAATAAGAAACTGCATAAAAAAACTCTTTTACCAGCTCTGTGGCCAGCCCTCCAACCATTTCAGCGGTAAATGTACAGTCGAAGTCAAAGTATGGTCGACCGCATAAGTCAATAGAACAAAGCGCCAGCGCGTCGTCCATAGGAAGGATAAAATAGCCGTAGCGCTTGATTCCAACCTTATCGCCCAGAGCATTCTTTATCGCCTGCCCTAAAACGATTCCGGTGTCTTCTACGGTGTGGTGTCCGTCTACGTTCAAATCTCCCGTTACCTTTACTTTCAAATCAAAAAAACCGTGCTTCGAAAAACCCTCAAGCATATGGTCAAAAAAACCGATTCCCGTATGGATTTCGCCTTTTCCTGTACCATCGAGGTTCAGGATGACTGAAATATCGGTTTCTTTCGTTTTACGTTCTACCGTCGTGCTTCTTGCCATAGTATTCGCCCCCGTTTCTTTTTTCTTCATTATTGTTCAAATCTTACTTTAATCGAGTTCGCGTGAGCAGTCAAGCCCTCACTTTCGGCAAACAGTTCGATATCCTCATGAACCTTTGAAAGCGCTTCCTTCGAATAAGAAATGATACTGGTTTTCTTCGTGAAGTCGTCTACGTTAAGAGGTGAGAAAAACTTTGCCGTACCGCTTGTGGGTAATATATGGTTTGGCCCCGCATAATAATCTCCCAAAGGCTCGGAGGAATATTCTCCAAGGAAAATTGCTCCCGCATTATTTATTTTAGTCATGATTTCGTAGGGATTCGCCGTTAAAATTTCCAAATGTTCCGAAGCGATTTCGTTAGTCGCGCCGATGGCATCCTCCATGGTATCCGCAAGAAGAATATAGCCGTAATTATCCAGCGATTTTTTGATGATTTCCGTTCTGGATAATTCCTCTGCCAACCGGTCAGCCTGTGCAGATACTTCCTTTGCCAGAGCTTCGTTCGTGGTAATAAGTATGGCGCTTGCCATTTCGTCGTGCTCCGCCTGCGACAATAAATCGGAGGCAACATAGAGCGGATTCGCCGTCTCATCCGCAATAATGAGAATTTCACTGGGGCCTGCTATAGAGTCTATGCTCACATAGCCAAAGCAGGCTTTTTTGGCGAGAGCCACATAAATATTACCGGGGCCGGTAATCTTATCCACCTTGGGAATAGAGTCGGTACCAAAGGCCATGGCTGCAATCGCCTGCGCTCCTCCTGCTTTATATATTTCATCCACGCCTGCGATATCTGCCGCGACCAAAGTCCCGGCGTATACCTTACCTTCTGCATCCGGAGGCGTTGTCATGATGATTCTCTTAACGCCCGCCACCTTGGCAGGAATGACGTTCATCAGTACACTGGAGGGATAAGCGGCCTTGCCGCCGGGCACGTATACCCCGGAAAATTCGATGGGGGTTATTTTCTGCCCGAGCATTGTACCATCCTCATTCATGTCGATCCAGCTGTTGTGAAGCTGCTTCTCGTGAAAAACACGAATGTTGTCCGCTGCCCTTTTCATTACCTCCACCAGCTTTTCATCCACTTTCTGATAGGCTTCTTTAATCTCCTCTTTCGTCACTCTTATATTGGAAGCGTCGATTTCACATTTATCAAAGCGTTTCGTGTATTCGAATACTGCTTCGTCTCCTCTTTCCCGAACGCTTGAGACAATGCCGGAGACTGCCGATTCGAACTGTCCGTAATTATTGGGACTGCGCTTTAACAATGTATTCAATAAATCTTTTTTTGATTCAGAGGTTAGCTTTAAAATTTTCATGTCTATAACCACATCCTTTCGATTCACCATATAAACGCTCGGAAACAGATTTAAACTGCCGAAATGTATGCCTTCAAATCGTTTATTAACTTCTTGATCCGCTCTGTCTCCATCTGCATGCTCACCTGATTGACAATCATTCTTGCGGAAAGCGGACAAATTTCCTCAAGAACCTGAAGCCCGTTCTCATCCAGCGTGGATCCGGTTTCTACAATGTCCACGATGACATCCGACAGCTTCACTATAGGGCCTAATTCCACCGAGCCGTTCAGCTTGATGATATCTACGGTCTGATGCTTTTTATTATAAAAATAGTCCTTGGCAATATTCGGATACTTACTGGCTACGCGGATTCTCTCGTGATGCTGAAGAAGCTCTTTTGCGCCGGCCGGCCCGCATACGCACATCCGGCACTTTCCAAAGCCCAGATCCAGAACTTCGTAAACACGTCTGTTTTCCTCCATGATGGTATCTTTTCCAACTACACCGATGTCTGCAGCACCGTACTCCACATAAGTGGGCACATCCGGTCCTTTGGAGAGAAAAAAGCGAAGCTTTAACTCCTCGTTGGCAAAAACAAGCTTTCTCGAATTCTTGTCCTTCATCTCCTCACAGGTAATTCCGATTTCTTCAAGCAGCTCTAACGTTTTATTTGCAAGTCTGCCCTTCCCCAAAGCGAAGGTCAAATATCTATCCTCTTTACTCATAGCACAACCTCCTCTTTCGTTTTCTGGGGACAAAGGACAGCCTTTTTCCCTTCTTTTCGAAGTTTTCCGGCCGCTTTCAGCGCTTCCTTGTAATTTTCGGAGGTATATTCTATAAGTTCGGCCCTTTGAGGAGTATGGACGCTTATATTCTGCCTGCTTAAAGCGGACATCAAATCATCGATAACGATCATAAAGCCGATAGCCGGCGCTTCTTTTCCGAAGCGTCCAAGGAGGGTATCGTATCTCCCGCCTGTCACGATGGCGTCTCCTACTCCGTAGGTATATGCCTTGAAGATTACTCCTGTATAATAATTATATCTGCTGAGCATGCCGAGATCAAAGGAGACATATTTCTCCACGCCGTATAAGCAAAGGGCCTCATACAGCCGCTCAAGGCGCTCAACGGCTGAAAGGGAGCAGCTGTTATGTACAAAAGATTTCGCCTGCGCAAGCGCATCCATAGAGCCGAACAAGTCCGTGACCTTTAAAAGGACTTCACGAAATTCAGGCTTAATATTTCGGTCTATCAAAAGCTCCTCCGCACCAAAGTAATTTTTGCCGGAAATGTATTCCCTAAGCTCAAGCTCCGTATCTTCATCCAATCCGGCTTCCATGCAGATTCCTTTGAAGTATTCTACATTTCCGATGCTTAGTTGGAAATCACGGATCCCCGTATCTAAGAGGGTCTCTATTATTAAGGCGGCCAACTCTGCATCTGCTTCCACTGAGGCGTCTCCGATGAGTTCCGCCCCCATCTGGGTTACCTCTTTAAGCTTGCCTTGCAGGCTGTTCGTATTTGTAAAGGTATTACCTGCATAGCAAAAACGAATGGGCACATTCTCATCCATAAAATACTTCGCAGCACAGCGCGCTATGGATGGAGTGAAATCCGGACGCAGAACGAGAGTCTCTCCTTCTTTATCGAAAAACTTATATAGTTCTCTGGAAGGCGTGGTACCAACCTCCTTGGAGAATACATCAAAAAATTCGAAGGTAGGCGTCTGGATATCTTCGTAGCCATAGCATCTTATCTTATCCAGAATCCATGTTTCCACCATCAGTTTTTTCGCATATTCTTCTCCGTATATGTCCCTGACCCCTTCCGGAGTATGTAACAGCTTTTTGTCCATAAACAGGCATTTCCTTTCCAATTTTGCTTTATCAAATTAAAGTGGTAATTAGGTAGCATACAAAACTATTGGTAGTATACCGTAAAACTATTGCCTTGTCAATGAAATGATGATTTCTACTCTCTATCCTCCAAATCCTTCTGAAGCATATCCAGATAAGGTACGAAGATGCCGTTCTTTTTCGGAAGTATATATTCGGGGTTGAGCTCCTCGAAGCGGAAGCTCTTTCTTCCGCCGCAAACCGCTCTTTCCCAGAAAAAGTTCAGCATTTCATAGGGAAGGTAATAGTAAAGATCCTTATGTGTGTAATAAATGATAAAAAAAGCGATGCCTCCCTGCTTCTCGAACTGCTTCATAAACTCCACCTGATGCTCATGTATGTTCTGAAGCGTGAAGGTATCCGCCGCACATTCCTTAGCGTCGAAGCATACGGGAATGCCCTGCACTACTCCGATATAATCCACCGTACTCTTCTGCTCGAAATAAGCGAGCGTAATATGCCGGCTTTCCTTATCGATAGCTATAGGAGTTATAGGGGTCGGAATTTTCTGAATCAGCGCCAGCCCGCTTTCCAAGTATCTTTCATTTGTTAAGTTGATCAGGTCCTCCAAAGTAGACCCTCTTAATCCTCTCGAATTCCATGTTCCCATCTCTACTCATGCTCCAAAGTCATCATATCTATTATTTATGTCCATTCCCCTCCAAGGTATAAAATACTTGGGGTGCTCTCGCTGTAAATATCCGCTTGCTGAGTTCGCTGAATTCTCCGTCCAGCTCAGGGAATTCCAGACGATATGCGTGGAGGAGCTGGCTCTTAATCTTATATTTTTTCTTATAACTGTCGTTGAAGTTCTTGTCTCCATATTTATAATCCCCCAAAAGAGGATGTCCTACACTGGCAAGATGAGCTCTGATCTGATGGGTTTTCCCTGTAATCAGTTCTACCTCTAACAGGGTCTTATCCTCGAAAATCTTAAGGGGTTCATATTTCGTTTTAATATAAGAAGATTTATCCTGAACGGGACTGGGACTTATTCTTACCGTATTTCGCTTCTCATCCTTGACCAAATAGCCTTCGATAAGAGAAGGCTCCGTTACTTTCCCCTTTACGTAAAGTCTATAAAATTTATGCAGGTCCCTGTTCTTTAACAGCTCACTCATCTTCTGGCTTCCGGGAAGCGTCTTCCCGCAGATTACCATGCCGCTGGTATTACGATCCAAACGATTGCATACTGAGGGTTTAAAGGTACGAAGTTCCTCCCTCCTAAGTTGTCCGTGATGAAGCATATATCCGATGAACCATTCGTTTAAGGATAAATCGACCGCCGCGGCTTTCTGGGTCAGTATTCCCTCCGGCTTATTGACAATCAGTATATGGTGATTGTCATAAATAATTTCAAGCTCCTTGTATTTATCGTATGCTGCTTTATATTCCGCCACTTCCTTATCAGAGAGCTCTTCTGAGAGCTGCGAAGGAATTCCTGACATCTTATTTAAGGTTTCCTCCGAGAGGAAGAAACGGATTTCGTCGCCAATTTCCAGTTTCTCGCCTCCGGATGCCTTTTTGCCGTTTAAAATAATATTTTTCTTACGCAGCATTTTATAAATAAAGCTTCCTTGCGCTTCCTTCAGATATTTATGCAAATATTTATCAAGACGTTGCCCGGCCTCGTTTTCCTTTATTAATACCTGCTTCATAACTATACTCCATGTATCTTAATATTGAACGTCTATGCTAAATCAGTCTTAATTCTGTTTATTTAAGCATGGAATTACTTTAGCAGATTCGTTATCCCTAACAGCCATGAATGAGGCATTATTTTTGAAAGGGCGTGAAATGTCTTTATAGGAAAGCTGCATACGGACAGCGCTTTTTTGTCATAGGAATCTAAAAGCGCCTTTTTTACAACCTTCTGCGAGCTGACCATTGTCCATTTTTTAATAGCCAGTGTAGAACCTGATTTTTCAGCAATATCAAAAAATTCCGTTTCCACCGGTCCCGGGCATACTGCCGTAACCCATATTTTTTTATACTTCAGCTCCTCTCTGAGGGCTCTGGAAAAACTAAGGACATAAGCTTTGCTGGCTGCATAAATAGCAAAATTCTTTTGAGGAAGGAATCCGGCACTTGATGCCATTTGGATAATTCGGCTGTTCTTTCTCATATATGGGATACAATAGTATGTCAGCTCCGTTAGCGCTTCACAGTTCACGGACAGCATCGCCAGCTGCTCGTCAATATCCAACGCTTCAAAGGGGCCCAGCAAACCGAAACCTGCGCTGTTAATGAGCATTCTGACTGTAACATCCTCAATTTCCAGAATCTTCTTAAAAGCTCGCATATCGTTTTTATCCGATACGTCCATGGGGATTATTTTTGTGGGAATATCAAGCAGCCGAGCCAGTTCCGTAAGGCGATCCTTCCGTCTCGCGATCAGCCAGAGTTCGTCCGTACTATGCAGGATTCCGTCCAGCTGCATAGCGAACTCCTGTCCCATTCCTGAAGATGCTCCCGTAATAATTACAATATTTTTTTTACCCATAAATACACCCCTTCTATTAGTTATTAACGCTTAACAAATACACTTCTCTTATTTTTTCTTGTGAACATTTCTGATCGTTGATTTCTTCTTCACGTTTTTGGCTGTAGTACTCCCCGGATTCGGATTACTGTTTTTTTCATGCCCCTTAAGGGTGTTATTCTTACGTTTATATGCGCCGCTTTTACCTGCCGGTGAATAAAGGTTTCCTTTTTCCTGCATCGTCTGTCTCGGGCGAATCAGGCATTTCTTATCGAAGCCGATCAAATCCTCTCTTCCGGCGGCAAGTAATGCTTCTCTCACGAGATCGTAATTTTTCGGATTACGGTATTGAATCAAAGCCCTCTGCATCGCCTTTTCATGGGGATTCTTGCAAACATAAACAATTTTTCCGTTGCGCGGGTCGATGCCCGTATAATACATGACGGTAGAGACGGTAGAGGGTGTTGGATAGAAATCCTGAACCTGCTCGGGCATATATCCCAGATCTCTCAAGTATTCCGCCAGCTCTACCGCTTCTTTCAGCGTAGAGCCCGGGTGGGAGGACATCAGATAGGGCACTAGAAACTGTTTTTTCCCCAGCCGTTCGTTAATCTTGTTGTATTTCTTCACAAAACGTTCGTATACTGCATTTTCCGGTTTTCCCATCTTGCTTAAGACTGCGTCGGAAATATGCTCCGGAGCCACCTTGAGCTGACCGCTGACATGATGCTCCACCAATTCCGTAAAAAAGGAATCGTCGCTGTCCGCCATCAGGTAATCGAAGCGTATGCCGGAGCGTATAAATACCTTTTTCATACCGGGTATTTTTCGAAGATTCCGCAGAAGATCAAGATAATCGCTGTGGTCTACCGTAAGGTTCTTACAGGGAGAAGGAAATAGGCATTGCTTTGTCTTGCATACACCGTGTATGAGCTGCTTTTCGCAGGAAGGATGCCTGAAATTGGCGGTCGGACCGCCTACATCATGGATGTATCCCTTGAAATCGGGCTCCTTTGCAAGCTCCTGTGCTTCCTTTACTATGGACTCATGGCTCCTCGCCTGAACGGTCCTCCCCTGATGAAAGGTAAGCGCACAGAAATTGCAGCCCCCAAAGCAGCCTCTATTGCTGATCAGGGAAAATTTTATCTCGGCAATTGCCGGCACACCGCCCTTTTCTTCGTAAGATGGATGATAAGTCCTTTGATAGGGCAAATCATAAACGTAGTCCATCTCCTCCTTGGTAAGAGGCTTTGCCGGAGGGTTCTGCACTACATATATGCCGTTTGGGTATCCTTCTATTAAGAACTTTCCCGTAAAGGGGTCAGTATTCTCATATTGGAGGGCAAAGCTGTCCGCATATTTCTTCTTGTCCGCTTTCATGGACTCGTAGGATGGAAGCTCTATTCCATCGTAAACTCCTGATATATCCTTTGTTTTATATACCGTTCCCTGAATAAAGGTAATGTCCTTTATATCGATTCCGCTGTTTAGGGCATCCGCGATTTCTACGATGGAATGTTCCCCCATACCGTAAGAAATCAAATCTGCCTGAGAATCTAGCAGAACGGAGCGCTTAAAGCTATCCGTCCAATAGTCATAATGGGCCAGCCTTCTCAAGCTGGCTTCGATTCCGCCGATAATAATGGGGACATCTTTATAAGTTCTGCGAATCAGATTGCCGTATACTGCAGTGGCATGATCCGGTCTTTTATAAGGCTCACCGCCTGGAGTATAGGCATCATTAGGCCGTCGTTTCTTAGATACATAATAATGGTTTACCATAGAATCCATGTTCCCTGCCGATATTAGGTAAGCCAGCCTCGGCTTCCCAAGTACTGTTATGCTTCTATTGTCCTTCCAATCAGGTTGGGCAATAATGCCTACGGAATAGCCGTTAGCCTCCAAAATACGGCCGATAACAGCGTGGCCGAAGGAAGGATGATCTACATAAGCATCTCCCGTCACATAGACGAAATCCAATTGTTCAATGCCCCGCTCTATTAAATCTTCTTTTGATATTGGTAAAAATCCGTTGGTCAAGTTCGTTCTCCTATCTAAACATCTATCCTGAAGCCTTTAATAAAAGGAGGTAAGATTCGTATAGTCTTCAATATAATAATCAGCCAGCTCTTTTTTCTCCGCCCTTATCCCTTCGGAGTAGGTATCCTCTACGGCGCATACCTTCATTCCTGCCGCTTTACCCGCCAAGATTCCCGGAATAATGTCCTCGAATACGAGGCAACGAGAAGGATCCACCTTAAGAGCGTCCGCTACTGCCAGATAAATATCGGGGGCAGGCTTTCCTTTTTCTACGTCACAACCGGTCATAATGCAGTCGAAGTAGTTCTCCAACCCGTGTACGGCGGCTACGTTCATAGCCAGCTCTCTGGAATTGCTGGTTGCTATTCCTAATTTAATATTATTGGCCTTACAATAGGACAGAAAGGAATCCGCACCGTCTTTCAGAGGAACCTCGCAGCTATATTTATTCCATGCCATTTCATTCCAGTCATCTTTTATTTTTTGAACCGGATCAGGAATTTGAAAACGCTCCTTGAAAAAATAAGCGGTTTCACTAAAGCTCTTTCCTTCTATTTCATATTGCAGGTTATCGGGAAGTGCTATTCCAAATCGTCCCAAATACTCGATATCAATCTGCTCCCATATCCACATGGAGTCCACCAGTGAACCGTCCAAGTCGAAAATAACCGCATCTATATCCTTTAACATCATACTTCCTTTCCTTTACAACCGCGCTCTTCTTCAAATATGTTCTTACAAATTAAAGACTGAATTCATCCATTTATTTATCATAATATCATACCATATCTCAGGCAAATGCGCACGTGATACTTTTGCTGATTGCTGCTATGGATCCTGGCAATAAATAATATAAAAAGGGCGGGGAATTAACCCCGCCCAAGCCACTTCAAAAGTTTATGATTTATAGAATAAAGAAACCGACCGCTGCGATGATGTAAACGGATATGAGCTTCAAGCCCTCCATCCAGTCTGTTCTTCCAGCCTTTACAATATGATTTACGATAAATACGCTGGCTGCAAACAAGAAGATTTCTTCTATCTTAAAGATAATGCTCATCGGTGTATCCGCTATGAAAAGGCTCATGATTACGGAAATCGGAATTACGAACAAAACTATCTGCAAACTGGAGCCTACTGCAATTTCTATAGAAATATCCATTTTGTTCTTCAATGCCATGATGATTGCGGTACTGTGCTCTGCCGCATTACCTACGATAGGAATCAGGATAATTCCGACAAACATCTCTGAAATACCGACTGCCGCCGTCATCGGCTCGATGCTGGAAACCAGGAGTTCAGATTCGATTGCAATTAAAATAGTAGCTATTGCAAGAACGGTAATACTGATCGGAAGACTCCACTCCGCCTCTTCATCCTCTTCCATACCCTCATATAGGTCATTCTGGCCTTTAAAGGAGTATACAACTCCTACTACATAGGTGCAAAGCATGATGACACTTGTAATAATACTAAAGTTCTCATACTTGGAAACGATGATGTTCTCGGATAGATCCGACATAAAAACCGCCGGCATAGCAAGCGCTACCACTGCAAAAAGCAACATGGTCGCCGTAGAACGACCTACCTTCGCATCGTATTTCAATACCTTGTGTTTAAGTCCGCCGGCTAAGATGCTGCAGCCCAAAACCAACAATATGTTTCCCAATACGGAGCCTGCCAAAGTAGCCTTTACCACTTCATACAATCCTGCACGGATTGAAAAGAAACTGATGATAAGCTCTGTGGCATTACCGAAGGTTGCATTTAAAAAACCGCCGGCCTTAGGACCTGTATAAACCGCGATTGACTCGGTAGCATTTCCCAAATAGCCCGCTAAAGGAATAATGGAAATACAAGTTAAAATGAACATAACTGTTGCGCTCCAGTTCATAAAATATCCTATAAAGGACAACGGAACGCAGATTAACAAAAATCTTAGATACTTCATACTTTTCGACCTCGCCTTACCTAATTTTTTTTAACTATGATGACTGCAATTAAGCGGTAAGGAAAATCTCATCCTTATCTCATTGCCAACGCGATAAATTATAACCTTGAAAAAAGATAAAATCAACAATATAAATTAAAATTAGCAAATTTTTAACACCAAATTTGTCTATTCTACCTTTTTCGACATTCAGGCACATTTGTAAACCGTATAAGTATATGATTTATCTTTCTTTTTTGATATCCCATTTGTAAGATATGTGTAAATACTTCATTTGATATCCTATAGCATATCCTGTCCTACGATTTTTTTTCAGAACAAAATCTTATTATAGAAAAAACGGAATGAATTAACATTCCGCTTTTTCGCATTCACAAGGTTTTACAGTAATAGATTTAATTTTCTGGTTTGTCATATAACCGCAGGTAATAAGTCCTGCCTGAATGACCGAGTTCCATTTTTTCGCTGAAAGATGGTAGGTCGTATCGTCTTCTAACACCACTACGCAGGCATCCTCCATGGAGCAATGCTCCGAATATGATACCCTGTACATATTCTTCCGGCTGATCGCTCCGATTTCTTCCAGGATATTTACCATCCGATAAACGGTAGCAGTACCTATCTGGTTATCGATTTTTGCCGCCTTGTAGAAAATATCCTTGCAGCTTGAGCACTCGTTTTCCAAAATAATATCGATTAAAGTAAGTCGTTGTTTTGTAATTCTGCATCCTCTTTCCCGCAGGCTGTCAATAATCATCTCACGTTGCATCCGCGTCCTATGATAGCTTCTGGAATCAGGGATTTTTCTTTTTTCAGGATTGTTTCTGTCAACTGTCACTTACGTACCTCCATCTTTACTGCCCGCAATGGCCTCCGCAATGTTTACAGTCCGCACCGCATTGTATTGATTTGCCGTTCTTTTTATCGCGTATCATGCTCCCTATGGCGATGGCCGCCAAGCCGAGCACAATCGCGCCTACAATAATTGTTCCCATATATAGAACACTTCCTTTCTATAAATCTGAACCTCAAACGTAGGTACAAATTTTGTGAATAGGTTTTATTTTGCCTGAGCTAAGTTCTTCGTATTCAATTTAAGGGAGCTGCTTTCCTTATAAGGCCTGAACAGCAGATAAATAAACCCTATGAAGAACAGTAAGGCAACAACTGTTAATATACCGAAAGTACCAGTGGTTAAAAGCGTACCAAATTGGTAAACACACATAGCTACTACATACGCCAGGGAAGTCTGATATCCGATGGCGAACCAGAACCATTTCGTATTGTTCATTTCTCTCTTGATAGCTCCCATAGCTGCAAAGCAAGGTGCGCACAAAAGGTTGAACACGAGGAAGGAATATGCGGCTACTGCCGTCATGCTGCCTGCCAGAGTCCCCCAGATTTCCGTACCATCTTCAGCCACTTCCGCAAAGCCGAACAGAATACCAAAGGTTCCTACTACATTTTCTTTTGCGACCAGACCTGTAATCGCTGCAACTGTAGATTTCCAGTCACCCCAACCAAGAGGAATGAATATCCAGCTAATGGCATTTCCGATGCTTGCCAGGATACTATGGTCTATTTCCAAGTCCTCAAGCATTCTAAATTGTCCGTCTACCCAGCCAAAGAAGGTCGTAAACCATACTACGATAGTAGATAAAAGTATGATCGTTCCGGCTTTTTTGATAAAAGACCAGCCTCTCTCCCACATGCTTCTAAGTACATTTCCTACCGTAGGCATATGATAAGCAGGAAGCTCCATAACGAAAGGGGCAGGATCTCCTGCGAACATTTTGGTTTTCTTAAGGATGATGCCGGAGCAGATAATCGCAGCAATACCTACAAAGTAAGCGCTGGGAGCCACCCACCATGCCCCCTGAAACAAAGCACCTGCAATCAAGGCAATAATAGGAAGCTTCGCACCACAGGGAATGAATGTCGTGGTCATTATAGTCATTTTTCTGTCACGGTCGTTTTCTATCGTACGGGACGCCATAACGCCCGGAACGCCGCAGCCGGTTCCGATGAGCATAGGTATGAAAGACTTGCCGGAAAGTCCGAATTTGCGGAAAATTCTATCCATGATAAAAGCGACTCGCGCCATATATCCGCAAGCTTCCAAAAAGGCAAGAAAGATAAACAGCACTAACATCTGAGGTACAAAGCCGAGTACGGCACCCACACCGGCTACGATTCCGTCTAGAATCAGTCCCTGAAGCCAATCCGCACATCCTATCGCTGTTAGTGCAGAGTCAACAAGTACAGGGATTCCGGGGACTTCCAAGCCGAATAAGCTCCAACCTTCGCCGAATAATCCGTCATTCGCCCAATCGGTGGCCCATGTTCCTACCGTAGTAACGGACACATAATAAACAATAAACATTACCACAGCAAAAATAGGCAGGGCAAGGATACGATTCGTCACAATCCTGTCAATTTTATCAGAAATCGTCAGGCTGTCCTTTCTGCCCTTCGTATAGCACTCTCCGATGATGGATGAAATATAAACATATCTTTCATTGGTGATGATACTTTCCGTGTCGTCGTCAAGTATCTTCTCGATTTGCTCGATTTCCTTTGATACATCAGGTACCAGATTCATTTGGCTCCGTATTTTATCATCTTTTTCCAATAATTTTATAGCGAAGAAACGCTTCTGCTCTTTTGGAATATCACTCCCCAGCTTCTGCTCTATAGCTTCCAGAACGGTTTCCACCTCTGGTGCAAATTTGTGTACGGGTATAGCAATATTCTTCTGGTTCGCAACAGTCACAGCCTTCTGCGCTGCTTTTTCGATGCCGGTTCCCTTTAATGCGGAAATCTCTACCACATCGCAGCCAAGACTCTTGCTCAGCTTATCTATATGTATTCTATCGCCGTTTTTCTCTACGATATCCATCATATTTACGGCCATGATTACGGGAATCCCCAATTCCATAAGCTGTGTGGACAAATACAGGTTTCTTTCAATATTTGTTCCGTCTACAATATTGAGAATTGCATCCGGTCTTTCTCCGATCAGATAATTTCTTGCAACTACCTCTTCCAAAGTATAGGGAGAAAGAGAATAGATACCGGGAAGGTCCATAATGATAACATCCTTATGCCCTTTCAGTTTTCCTTCCTTTTTCTCTACCGTAACACCCGGCCAGTTTCCTACGAATTGATTGGAACCGGTCAGCGCATTAAATAATGTGGTTTTACCGCAGTTTGGATTACCTGCTAACGCAATCTTAATAGACATATTCTTCCTCTTTCTGCTTTACAGCAAATCATTATTCGTTTCGTTTAATATTTCTACCTCTCATTAGTCACCACTAACCTGTTAGTAAAAATTTATTCCACCGAAATCATCTCGGCATCAGCCTTACGCAAGGATAATTCATAGCCTCTCACCATAACCTCTACAGGGTCTCCAAGGGGAGCTACTTTTCTTACGAAAATATCCACGCCCTTCGTGATTCCCATATCCATGATACGCCTCTTTACGGGGCCTTCTCCCGTCAGCTTCATCACTTTTACCGTTTCGCCGCACGAAACATCCTTTAATGTCTTCATCGTTTCTCCTTCTCCCATCCTATTATTATGATATCTTAATTTACCATAATTTTAATCGCCATATCTTTGCCGATAGCAACTCTGGAATCCTTCACATTGACTATCATATTGCCGCCGATTTCAGATACTACGGTAACTATGCCGCCCGTTACAAAGCCGAGGTTTTCTAAAAATCTCCGAGTTTCTTCCTTGCCGCCGATTTTACGTATTACATTAGGTTCTCCTGCTTTTACCATTGTTAAGGGCATCGCTCATCCTTCTTTCTCGTTGTACTTTAAGTGATTTTGATAATTATTTTCATTACGTTCTTTCATAGTTAGTATATTCTAACTTAAAATGATTGTCAAGATTTTTATAAACACTTTTTATAATTTGCTGTTTTTGGTAACATATGCTATAATAATAGCAATTTGACAGGGGGACCCGATATTTTATTTTCATCTTTTTTCATTGAATCTTATCAAAATTGAGGTAAAAATTATGCATATAAACGAATCAGCAGAAAACTATTTAGAAACTATTTTAATATTGAGCAAATCCCATCCGGTAGTACGTTCCGTGGACGTCGCCGAGGAACTGGGGTTCAAGAAGTCCAGCGTCAGTGTGGCGATGAAAAACCTGCGTGAAAAAGAATATATAACCGTATCCAAGGAAGGATTCATCCAGCTTACCACAGCGGGCCGGGAAATCGCCGATATAATATATGAACGCCACGAGCTGCTCTCCTCCTGGCTGGTGAAGCTTGGTGTGGATAAAAAGACCGCTGCCGACGACGCCTGTCGCATCGAGCATGTTATCAGTGCGGAAAGTTTTGAGGCAATCAAGAAGTATATTAAATAACCGCAGCATACGAACCACATAAAGTCATATAGGAACATAAAACAAAATAAAGGCCATAAGAAATCCGCACTCGCTTAAACGGGTGCGGATTTTCGTGTCCTGAAAATTATAAGTTAAAAAGCGTCGAAGCCAGGGTATACAGCGCTTGCTCCAAGTTCTTCCTCGATGCGCAGCAATTGATTATACTTTGCAACTCTTTCACTTCTGCTCGGTGCACCAGTCTTGATCTGGCAGGTGTTCAACGCTACAGCCAAATCAGCGATAGTCGTATCCTCTGTTTCTCCCGAACGATGGGAAGAAATTGCAGTATAGCCCGCCTTATGTGCCATTTTAATAGCTTCCAAGGTCTCCGATACGGAGCCGATTTGATTTAATTTAATAAGGATGGAGTTGCCACAGCCGAGGCCAATGCCTTTTTGGAGACGCTCGGTATTGGTCACGAACAAGTCGTCGCCTACCAACTGTACCTTATCTCCCAGTTCCTTGGTCATAATCTGCCAACCTTCCCAGTCCTCCTCGTCCAAACCATCTTCGATAGAATAGATAGGATATTTTTCGCAAAGCTCCTTCCAGTGAGCCACTAATTCTACGGAAGTAAACTTTTTGCCATTTTTGGGAAGTACATATTCCCCCTTTTTCTCACCCTTCCATTCGCTGGAAGCTGCGTCCATAGCCAGTACAAAATCTTTGCCCGGTTCGTAACCCGCCGCCTTTACTGCTTCCAGGATATACTCGATTGCTTCCTCATCGCTTGCGAGGTCGGGTGCGAATCCTCCTTCATCTCCCACGGAGGTAGCCAATCCCTTTTTCTTGAGCAATGACGCTAACGCATGGAATACCTCCGTACACTGGCGGAGTCCTTCTTTGAAGCTGCTTGCGCCTACGGGCATGATCATGAATTCCTGAACGTCTACAGTGTTCGCTGCATGTGCGCCGCCGTTTAAAATATTCATCATAGGCACCGGAAGTCTGTTGCTGTTAACACCGCCGAGGAAACGATAAAGCGGAATATCGAGTGCAATAGCTGCTGCTCTCGCACATGCAATAGAAACGGCCAGTATAGCGTTGGCTCCAAGCTTAGACTTATCATTCGTACCGTCCGCCTTTATCATTGCTGCATCTACTCCATAGATGTCAGAAGCATCCATCCCCTTTAAAGTATCATTAATTACCGTATTGATATTATGTACCGCCTTAAGAACGCCCTTTCCTCCAAAACGGTTCTTGTCTGCGTCGCGCAGCTCCAGCGCCTCAAACTCTCCGGTGGAAGCCCCACTGGGCGCTGCCCCTCTGCCCACGGTGCCGTCAAACAGATGAACCTCTGCTTCTACGGTGGGATTTCCTCTTGAGTCGATGATTTCGCGTCCGATTACTTTTTCAATTTCCAAATAATTCATACTTAATAACCATTCCTTTCCCTTGGAGGGATTCCCCCTTTTGCCTCTGCGACTATGCTTATAAGGTTTCAAATAATATAGATAAGGCAAAAGGAGTTGTCCATGATTTATTCGCAATTAGTTAGCGAGAACTAACCACTTACATTATTATAACAACTACTTTAAAAAATTACAAGATGGTACGAAATATTTTTACAGAAAATAATTCTCAATATCTATAAGCTACATTTGGTTCAACAGACCGGAAATGCCCTGCTCTTTAAAAATTTCCTTATAATAGCCGATTTCATCCCGAATCAATCCATCGATTACGCTCATTCCAAGCAGCTCCACCGGAGCCTTATCGTCGGTCAGAAGATATTCTCCCTTTTCATAAACCGTAAGTCCTGCGTCTACAATCCTTATCATAGCCGCCAGCTCTTCGTTGTTAATTTCAGCGACATAGTCTTTATTATGTTCAGAATTTACATCGGCACTCATTTTCAAATACTCCGCCGCATCCTCATTTAATGTGGCAAAAAGCTCTCTGTTAGTAGCACCCTTAACATTTACCGTGAATACATGGGGGAAGACGTTCGCGATAGTATCCGAAAGATAATCATTAATATTACCTTTTTCTTCAGAATGCATATTCATATTTACCACCATCACTCCGTTATCCTTTAAATGCTCCTTTACCATAGTAAAAAACTCTATGGAAGACATCTGGAAGGGAATCGTAATATCCTGATAGGCGTCTACCATGATGACATCATATTTATCGTCTATTGCTTGAAGGTAAGCGCGGCCGTCGCAAGTCGTCACGTTGACCGCATCGGGCAATTCAAAATATTCTCTCGCCAAATCCGTAATCTTTTGGTCGATTTCCACACCTTCCACGTTTATGTTATCAAAATACTTCATACACTGTTTGGCATATGTTCCCGTACCCATCCCAAGAATAAGTATATCCCCTTCTCCGCGCTCGGCAATGCCTGCCATGACGGGTGCGGCAAGAGCATAATCGTAATACATCCCGGTGAGGGAGTCGTCTTTTTTCATGATCGACTGCACCCCGAATAATACGTTCGTGGAAAGGATAACACTGTCATCGGTTTCCTTCACCTGCAAATAGTTGTAAATGGATTCCCCCTCGTAAACCAGATTCTTTTCCCAAAAGGCGAAACTGTCCGAGTTCCCGAAGATGCCGCATAGTACAAAAAGCACAGTTGCTGCAGCACAGGCCTTCCCTTTTTTCTTCTTGCTAAAGAAATATACCAGTCCGAGAACAAGCAGGATACCCGAGAAAATCAAAAAGGTAATGGAGGTTCCAACCGCCGGAATGGTGACAAAGGTTGGCATGAAGGTTCCGATAATACTTCCTATAGTGTTGAAGGCGCCTAAGGTTCCTACAGTCTTGCCGCTGTCATCCAAGCTCTCCACCGTATATTTCACTAGTGACGGCGTTACCGTTCCGAGTAAAAAAAGCGGAAAAACGAATATGACCATACAGGCAATGAAGCCCGCCAGAATCAAAAAGTTATTATTGACCGTAAATACCAGCACCGCAGATATTCCCAGTATAATATATTTGCCAACAAGAGGAATCGCTGCAATCCAAATAGCGGCAATAATTAATCTCATATACAGCTTGTCCGGATCCGGATTCCTATCTGCACTCCGGCCTCCCCATATATTTCCTAAAGCCATGGCGATCATAATAGTGCCTATGATAATTGTCCATACGATCTGGGAAGAACTGAAATAAGGCGCTAACAGCCTGCTGGCGCCCAGCTCTACTGCCATTACTGCCGTTCCCGCAAAGAATTCCGTCATATAAAGATAATACTTGTTTTTCAAAATGTTTCTTGTTCCCATGCTGTCTCCTGCTTCTTCTTTTTCCCCTTTATTTCTTTTGTCTGCGCCTTAATTTATGATGCATTATCTTATCTTCCGGGACAATTCAATTAATCATATCACGTATGTCCCTATAGAGCAAACATTAATAATTCACCGTTATATTATGGGTCAGCAGTACTTTCCCGCCTGAAAGCTCTTCCGCCTGGACATCCACTTGGCAGGAGGACGCATTCAGCTCCGATAGAACTTGGTTCATATAAGCATCGGCATATACCCCGCTGTTATAAGCGTCATAGCATTGCTGCCATAAATCGGCGCTGTCCACTACGTTCTGGAACTGAACGGAACCGCCGCTTTGCATAATATTGTTATAGCAGTTCTGATAATAATCCTCCAGACCGGTAAGCACTGCATCTGAGGAAAATCCGATATCATCCAGACTCCTCCTGCTGTCCGATGCGCTCTGCGCTTCGTTTTCCTGCGCTTGGTACTTTTGTCCGTTACAAGCGGGCAAATACACTGATAAGTCCTCCCTGACGTGAGTGACAGCAAAATATCCGTCTGTTTTATTGAAATAATCATAAGTATTAGGATCCGTATCGTTCCAGGTGGAATCCACGTTATAGAACTCCCCATCCAGCTTGATGATATTCCAAGCGTGATTTTGGCCGGCATAGCCCGTACAATAATAACAAGGTACCCCAAGCTGCTCCATTAAATACTGAAAAGCCCGTGCATAACCCGCACATACCGTTTGTTCGTTTACTAATGCACTGTAGGCTGTCTGATTAAGAGGCGCGGCCATATTATACTGAATCCTGTCCAGTAAGGCATCGTGAACATATACCTCTTTTTCATAGTCACTCCCCATATTTCGTGCACCGCTTAAAATTTCCTCGGCAGCTTCTTCGAACTCGGCTTTAGATGCCGATAGGTTATCTGCGGTCTGGTTAAACTGCAGAACGATTTGCATACAGATGCCTCCTGCCGAAAACCTGCCCCGGTACGCAGAGTCCATCCAGAAAATTTCAGGATGGTCATTGAACACTGCCATAAAAACGTTCCTAAGCTGTTGTATCCCTACCTTCTCTACCGGAGTGAATATTCCGTTTAAAGCCATTGCGTTGGCATATATCTGACGGTAGAGCTTTTGCAGCGGCGCGTCCAGCATACCATAATAAGGATAAAGTTCCGTATTGAAGGTCAGGCCGTCGCCGGTTTCACCATAAGCAAGCTGGTTCTCTAAATCCTGCGCTTCGTTATCATCAACCTGCTCGTTTGTATCCTGAACGGGAACATATCCGCTTTTATCAGCAACCTCTTCCGGAACTTCTACTACAGATTTTTCCGGAGGAATGTAGGAGCCGTCTTCCGGCAAATCATCTTTTCCGATTTCCGAAATATCACTTAGTAGTTCATCAGAAGTATAAGCATGCGTATCTCCCGCAGCATCCGATACCGACAGTTCCTTAGGGACTTCTATTTCCTCCTGGAGGGTTTCCTGAGGTAAAATGTCATGAGAATACAAAAAATCCGAGAGCCTATCCGAAAAATCCGGATTAAACGCACTTATAATTATGATTAAGTTTAAAAGAGAAAGTATTCCTAGAAATAAATATAGCAGTTTTTTTACATATTTCATCCTTTTTCTCCGCAACCTTTTTGCTTCAGGCATTGTATTTCTTCCGTTGTCAATTCCCGATATTCTCCCGGCCTTAATCCTTCGTCTAACCTCAGGCTTCCCATAACGACCCTCTTTAAATACAAGACGTTGTTGCCCACCGCATTCAGCATACGCTTTACCTGATGGAATTTTCCTTCTGTAATCGTCAGATGAATACATTGATCAGGCAAAATCTCCACCCGGGCGGGAAGCGTATATTTCTCTTCTCCGATGTCCACCCCCTGTTCCAGCAGACGTACGTCCTCCTCCGTAAGGGCTCGCTCCAACCTTGCAAAGTAAACCTTTTTCACATGTTTTTTAGGAGAAAGCAGATCGTGAGCCAGCGCCCCGTCATTGGTCATGAGCAAAAGACCTTCCGTATCCTTGTCCAGCCGTCCTACCGGAAATAAATCCATATAGCCGGTATCCTTCAAAAGTTCCGTTACCGTGACGTTTAAGTTATCTTTAGTGGCGGATACTATGTCCTGCGGCTTATTCAGCATATAATATACATACCTTCTGTAGCGGCAGGATGCTCCCTTAAAAGCAACCTCATCTTTATTCTCATCCACCTTCGTTTCGGGTTTGGTTATGATCTCGCCGTTTACCGTCACTAAGCCCTGCTTTAAATAAAGCTTCACCTGACTTCGGCTGCCGATATTCATTTCGCACAAAAATTTATCCAAACGCAACATTCCCTCAGCCTTTCTTCCATTCTTATTTCCTGTACCCGCACATATAACTGTAATATACTTCATTTTCGATCTGCGGTGATATTTTTGAAGAAAAATCTAAAAACTTTTTTGCTCACAGTTTTTTTCTTTTTTTTAACGCTATTACTTTTGACTTTTCCTGCGGAAAGTCTTTCCTACTCCTTTATCGGCTTGCAGCTATGGTTCAACAGAATGATACCTACACTCCTGCCGTTTATGATTTTGACAGGAATTATGATCCGCTTGAATCTGACGGAAAGTTTCGTGCGTGTGTTAACCCCTATTCTTAAGCCATTGCTGTCCATCAGCCCTAACGGTATTTATACGCTGGTCATCGGCTTCTTATGTGGCTTTCCCATGGGAGCGAAGGTTATCGCTGATTTGCTTTCCAGAGGTAAGCTGTCGCAAGAAGAAGCCCAGTTTCTGCTGGCTTTTTGCAACAATATCGGCCCCATCTATTTTATGAGCTTCGTACTTCCTGTTCTCGGCCTGCAAAAAAGGGTTCCCTATGTACTTGGGATGTATGGACTTCCTTTTTTATATGGTATCCTGTTAAGGTATACCCTCTATAAAAACATGAATCCTGTAGGGAAGCGGGCACCGATGATGCTGTCCGCTGCTGAAACAAAGCAAACGGACACTCTTTTGGACGCGCTGGACGATTCCATCATGTCCGGCCTGTACGGCATCTCAAAGCTGGGAGGATATATGGTCCTGTTCAACCTGTTAAATCTAATTCCACAGTTTTTTCTGTATAACAAATACTTGTTCGGTATACATCTCTGTGCACTTATAAACTGTCTGCTGGAAATCACAAGTGGAATAAGCCGTATGGGAAGTTCTGCGCCTCTGGTCATCCTGCTCATTCTGCCCTTCGGAGGCTTTTCCTGCATCGCCCAGACTTACAGCATGATTAAGGATACTGGGCTGTCTTTAAAAAGCTATATTTTGCATAAGCTGGCGCTGAGTGCTATTACAGCGGTGTACTACGGAATGTGGTTTTTATTTTCTCCGTCTTCTTTTCTTCTTTGAGCGTGCGGAAATCAAAATCATGGCAAAGGAAAAGAGCACGAATAAAATGGCAATACAGATCAAGATCACTTGAAGGAAATAGATTACTGTTATTTCTTTTTCTTCCTTCGGAGCCTTTTCCTTCAAGTTGTTATCCTGCTGTTCTTCCGGCGCTTCTATAGAGCCGAGCTCCTCTTCGCCTGCGGATGAGCCTGCATTCATATTGCTCGCCTCTACGGCTTCTTCCGTTTCAGGTTCGCCATAAATTAAGGAAGAAAGGTGTATATGGTTGCTCTCGGTGAACTTGTCGAAGCCATTATACGCATTCACCACGATTTCAGGAAGCGTGCCGGAAGGCACGTTCATAGTAAAGCTTATGGTATCCTCTCCCTCTTCCCACTTCTGCAAATCGGAAAAGGTCAATCCTCCGTCATAGCTATAGGAATAATAGAGCATATAGCTGTCATAATCTTGTGCCGAGAGGCTTACGGTAACGTCACCGTTCTCCTCGTTCACATCCTTCACATCGATGATGCAGATATCCGGTTTTGTATCGTCCGGCTTTACGGGAGAGGCAGGAACGGGTATCTCTACATTTTGATAACTGCTGTAGTCTACGCCAAGGATATCCGATTTCAGTCCATAATATCTAGCTACTGCAGTAGCGTCTAAAATACCGAACTTCTCCAGCTTCTCCTGAGAGTTATAAAATTCTTTATCGTTTTCCTGATCCAGATGGCAGTGTTCAATGAGCGCCGCCGGAAGGTCATTTTCCGTAGCGTGGCGAAGAATCCCATAATAATCCGAACCTTCGTCGTTTAATTTCGTCTTAATTCCTCTGGAATAAAGTCCCAGTTCCGTCAACATATCCATTTCTGCACTGGCGAATGTATAGCCCTTTTGATATTCATTATCGAATGCGGAAATCCACACCTCCGCTCCGAACAGATCGTGTTTCACAGACATATTGAAATGCAGGCAGAATAAAAAATCTGCATTCACGGACTTGGCAAAGTCTACCCTCTCTTCGAGGGTCATATCTTTATCCCCTTCTCTCGTCAGATAAACAGTGATTCCTTCATATTTTTCAAGCTCTGCCTTCATGGACTTCGCCACCGTCATGGTCATATACTTTTCTGTATACGCCTCGTATTCTGCTCCCAGATTCTCTCCGCCGTGCCCTGGATCCAGCACTACTACAATAGGAGGCGCCTCCTCCTGCGCGATCTCAGCCGATTGTGCAGTTTCCGTATCCTGCTGGCCCGGCTGTGCGCCGTGGACATTCAGGCTTCCGCCAAAGAACATCAAAATTCCCGCTAAAACATATACCGCTGTCTTTCTCATAACCCTCCTCGTTTCTTACCGTTTCCTCCATATATAAAACCGGCTCCGTCAAAGGCGAAGCCGGTTCAAATAGATCGTTGTTTTCACTTCAGCAAATCGAGATTCAGAGATTCCGCTTCGGCATCTCCTACACCTTCCTTCAATAAATCATCCTCTTCCTGAGGATTTAACTCCGCTCTGTTCGCCCTCACGATTTCAGCATAACTGTTTAGGTTATTGACAAAACTCTCATAATGTGCGGTAGTCATGTTGGCTGTCTGTGCGATTAAGTTCTCAAGATTCGCTAACATCTCATCCGCATACTGCATTACCGCGGACCGAATGTTGTTGGCTTCTATTGTAGCATTGTCCAAAATCTCCTGCGCCTGATGTGACGCCAGCGTAACCACCTCATTAGCCTGCGCATATGCCTGCTGCATAATTTCGTGCTCATTAATAAGTTCGTTAGTATGCATTGTGGCTTCGTTAATCAGGGCCTCCGCTTTGGAACGTGCATCGTTCAAAATGGCTTCCTTGTTGCTTATGATTTTCTGATAGCGCTTGATTTCATCGGGAGTTTTCATGCGAAGCTCTCTGAGCAATTCGTCAATTTCCTCTTTGTTTACAATTATTTTCGTATTGGATAAAGGTTGATATTTACAACTGTCAATATATTCCTCTATCTCGTCTATCAATTGTTCGATTCTACTGCTCATATACAAATCTCCTATTGCGGTCAGCCGCGCATGACAATTTTATTCTCTTATAAATCCATATTT
>JAEWPN010000231.1 GCA_023399455.1 Bacillota bacterium | reverse complement strand
CATGATATTTGTTTGGTTTTCTGCGTTGTCTTCAATCGGCGTACGTCCAGTACGCCTTAATCATCCGCCTTGAAAACCAAGCAAATCTCTATGGTCAGGGTCGGAGAGTCGGAAAGGGACAAATTTTTATATAAGCCTGAAAATCACATACTAGGATATGTCGTTCTTAATTATAGATTTGCAATAGTTAGATTACTCTAATCTATTGAAGAAGAATAGCACCGTTTCCACCACTTTGTCAATATGAAAACTCAATTTCATAAGGATATATCGTTACTTTTCACTCCGTTCACGGTAACGATATATCTTCTTTTACCTGCCAATGAAAAGCATGATCAATCTTTATCTTCGTGCCTTTAAAAGTATAAAAATTATCATTTAGTTATAAATTCTTGACAATCTCTATCCCTTTGTCTAGAATATAACAGTGTTATATAACATTGTTACATACCATCTTACTACCAAAGAGGTGAATAAATGGACGAAACAAATACTCTGCAAAATATTCTCAATGCCGGCATGACGGAATTCATGGAGAAAGGGTTTAAATCAGCTTCTCTGCGAAACATCGTGAGAAATGCCGGCGTTACCACGGGAGCCTTCTATGGTTATTATGCCAGCAAGGAGGAATTGTTCGACGCATTGGTCGGAGAGCCTGCAGACTATTTCATGAAGGAATATAAAAAGGTGCAGTACGATTTCAAAAAACTCTCCCCTGCTGAGCAAGAGGAAAACATGGGAAAGGAATCCGGCGACTGGATGCTTTGGATTACCGATTATATTTATGAACACCTCGATGCCTTTCAGCTGATTATCAGCCATTCCGAGGGTACAAAATATGAACATTTCATACACGAAATGGTAGAAATCGAAGTGGAAGCCACCCACGACTTCATTACCGTTATGAGAGGCAGGGGGAAGAACCTTCGTCATATCGACCCGCAGTTAGAACATATTCTGGTCAGCGGAATGTTTACCGCCTTCTTCGAGGTAGTCGTTCATAATATGCCAAAAGAACAAGCTAAGGAATATATTAACGAGCTTAAGGAATTCCAGACAGCGGGATGGATCAAAATCATGGGGCTTTAATGCCCCTTTATTTTGCCTTGCGATTAGTTGTAACTAATTATATCACCAACAATATACTAGGAGGTATCGATTTGAAAAAACAATCGAATTTATCACGATTAATGGGATATGCCGGAAATTACCGGTATCTCACTTATGCTTCATGGGCGCTTTCCGCATTGAGCGCACTCATTGCACTCGTACCATTTTGGTATCTTTGGAAGATCATCAAAGAGGTTCTTGAGGTCATGCCTGATTTCACCCTGGCAAAAGACCTTACCCGTAACGGCTGGATGGCCGTATTATATGCGGTTTTGTCCATGTTCATTTATATTTCCGGACTAATGTGCTCCCATCTGGCTGCCTTTCGCGTAGCGTCGAATCTTCGCATGGAAACTATGCATCATATTGTCAGGCTGCCCCTGGGCTTTGCTGAAAGCTTCGGAAGCGGGAAACTAAGAAAAATCGTAAACGAGTCCAGCGGGGCGACGGAGACCTATCTCGCCCATCAACTTCCCGACAAGGCCGGAGCAATTGCAACGCCTATAGGCCTTTTGGTTCTTTTGTTCGCCTTCGACTGGCGCCTCGGGCTTTTAAGTCTGCTGCCCGTTCTGCTCGGCTTCCTCATTATGATGAGCATGACCGGAGCAAGAATGCGTAAGAAAATGATGGAATATCAGAATGCTTTGGGCGATATGTCCAACGAAGCCGTAGAATATGTCCGCGGTATCCCCGTCGTCAAGACCTTCGGCCAGACGGTGTTTTCCTTCAAACGTTTTAAAGACTCCATCGACCGTTACAGCGTATGGGTCATCGATTATACCAAAAGCTGCAGGCTGCCGATGCTCTTATACACTACGGCAATTAACGGCGTGTTCGCATTTTTGATTGCTGCAGGGCTTATTTTTACCAGAACCGGCGTAACGGAGGAATTCCTTCTGAATCTCCTTTTTTACATCATTATTACACCGGTCATCTCCATAACTCTGACCAAGATTATGTTCCAGAGTGAAAATGCCTTGATTGTGGACGATGCACTTCATCGTATCGACAGCGTATTCGATATGCAGCCCCTCTCCCATACAAAGGTTTCCAAACACCCCTCTTCCAACTCTGTGGAGCTTCAGGACGTTACTTACAGCTACGATGGAACAAAAAATGCACTGGAACATATAACCTTAAAAATCGAGGCGGGGCAGACCGTGGCCTTCGTAGGTCCCTCCGGAGGCGGCAAGACTACATTAGCCAATATCGTCAGCCGTTTCTTTGACCCTCAAAGCGGCAGGGTATTGATTGGAGGCGTGGATATTAAGGACATCGATAAAAATGAATTAATGAACACCGTATCCTTCGTCTTTCAGAACAGCCGCCTCATCAAGGCATCCATTCTGGACAACGTAAAAATGAGCAAGCCAAGCGCTACGCGGGAAGAGGTCATGAAGGCCCTTCAAACCGCACAGTGCATGGATATCATCGAAAAACTTCCTGACGGGGTGGATACGGTTATCGGCACAAAGGGCATTTATCTCTCCGGAGGAGAACAGCAGCGTGTCGCTATAGCAAGAACTCTCCTCAAGGATTCTCCTATCATTCTTCTGGACGAAGCCACCGCCTTTGCCGATCCCGACAACGAAAGCCGTGTTCAGGCTGCATTTTCCGCATTGGCAAAGGGACGGACAGTTATCATGATCGCTCATCGTCTGTCCACAATTATTGATGCCGACCGTATCTATGTCGTCAAGGATGGACATATCGTTCAAAATGGCTCCGGCAAAGAGCTTACCGGGACAGACGGCCTGTTCCGGCAGATGTGGAATGACTATCAGACCTCCGTACAATGGAAGGTCTCAAAGGAGGTATAACGGATATGATTAAAAGAATACAAAGAAAATTTGCGTTGTCCGAGCAGGGAGCGAAGGATTTAATCAGGAGTATCCTTGCCAGTACGCTGCAAAATATTTCATTTATGTTTCCGGTCGGATTACTGTATTATCTGGTAGGGGATTTACTTAACGGAGGTGTTTCAGGTGCCCGGTCTGTGTTTTATATTATCGGAAGCCTCCTGTGCCTGCTGCTCATTTTGGGAATTACAAGAATCCAATACGACGTTACCTACCTCGCCACCTATGTGGAAAGCGGCGTTCGCAGAATATCTCTGGCAGAAAAGCTTCGACAGATTCCACTTTCCTTCTTCGGCAAAAAAGATCTCGCCGATCTGACCAGCACTATCATGGCAGACTGTACCTTTTTGGAAACTGCGTTTTCTCACTTTATTCCCGAACTGTTCGGCTCCATCATATCCACGGTTCTCATCTGTGTCAGCCTCTTTTTCTTCGACTGGCGTATGGCGCTTGCCGCACTTTGGGTCGCTCCATTATCCTTCGCAATCGTAGCTTTTTCCGCAAAGGTTCAGGAAAAGCTTAACCAAAAGTCCATGGATGCGAAAATGGCCTGTGCCGACGGAATTCAGGAGTGTCTCGAAACGGTTCGGGATTTGAAGGCTAATAACGCAGAAGACTATTATTTAAGCGGACTGGATGAGAAAATCAAAGCCGTGGAGAAAAGGGCCGTAATCAGCGAGTTCGCCACCGCCTCCTTCGTAACCTCCGCCATGCTGATTCTGAAGCTTGGCATAGCTACCGTGGCTCTCACAGGTTCAGCTTTGTTAATAAACGGCACCTTGGATGTAATGACCTTTTTCTTGTTCCTGCTTGTTGCTTCGAGATTATATGATCCTCTTCAGGGAGCATTGCAGAATCTGGCAGCCGTCATTTCCACCCGTACGAACATTGCCCGTATGAATGAGATCCTCGACCATCCTGTTCAGGAAGGTGTCGACCGTCTGACCAACGAAGGATATGACATTTCATTTGAAAACGTATCCTTTGCTTACAACGCGGGAGAAACAATTTTGAACGGAGTTTCCTTTATTGCCAGGCAGGGCGAGGTTACAGCCTTAGTAGGTCCCTCCGGCGGCGGTAAAACTACCGTTTCCAGACTGGCCTCCCGCTTCTGGGATATAGACAAAGGGAGAATAACAGTAGGCGGCATGGACATATCGAAGATAGAGCCGGAAACACTGTTGTCTCTATTTTCCATCGTGTTCCAAGACGTAACCCTATTCAATAATACGATCATGGAGAATATCCGTATCGGAAAAAAAGATGCCTCCGATGAAGAGGTACTTGCCGCTGCAAAGCTCGCTAACTGCGACGAATTCGCCCTAAAGCTTCCCAAGGGGTATCACTCCGATATCGGAGAAAACGGCTGCGAATTATCAGGAGGAGAACGTCAGCGCATTTCAATCGCAAGAGCATTTTTAAAGAACGCACCTATTATTCTATTGGACGAGGCAACAGCCTCTTTAGATGTGGAAAACGAAACTTCCATTCAAACGGCATTGTCCAGATTGATAAAAAGCAAAACTGTCCTCATTATCGCCCATAGAATGCGAACTGTCGCAGGGGCGGATAAAATCGTCGTACTTTCCGAAGGACGGGTAGCTGAACAAGGCCGTCCCGATGCGCTGTTAAACCAAGAAGGAATTTTCAGTCATATGGTTAAGCTGCAAACAGAAAACCAGCACTGGACATTGACTTAATTACTTTTTAACCTTATCAAGCAAGTCCCCCTCTTCAATGCCGAAAGGCATACTCGGTGAGTGGGGACTTTCCTGTGCCGGAAGAGGTACAAGCTTGAATTATTCGAACTCAAAGCTCTTGATTCTCTCATACTCTTCCATGGTGATTTCAAGCACAGTCCCGTGCTTGAAACCATAAGGAAAAGAGAACTGAGAGTCTGAGCGCTTAAAAATCCCCCTGGAAATATCCTCACACAGGAATGGAACATATCCCTGTCCTTTTCCCGGCACTCCGTAATAATCTAACATCAGGCACCATCTGCCGTCTTCCAGCCGGAACGCAGTAGGCGCTTCGTACACCCCCGCCTGCAGCTTGCTCATCTCCTCGTCAAAAGCCTCCACCCGCTCAAAGGGACCGCTGGGACTTGTCCCCTTTAACAAGATGATCGCAGCCGGATTCTTCTCACTTTTCACAAACAGATAATAGATGCCGTTTTCTTCTATCATGCAGGAATCGATAACTCCGCAGTCCTCCTTGCGGTACAAAAGCTCCGGATCGGAAAATTCCTCAAAGTCGCTTGTGCGCGTATAATAGATCGCTTTTTCTCCGTAATCGTTACATATATGAGGAGAGGACCAATGTAAAATATAATCCCCCTTTTCTCTATCCCGAATAATATCAGGTGCCCAGCGGCAGCCGAATTCTTCGCCGCCAAGCGTAATCATCTTCTGCCATGACCAGCGGACCAAATCCTCGGATTCCCACATGACAAGCTCACGGCTCCCGTTTCTTCCGATTTCCTCCCAAGAGTTATGGTATTGTCCGGGCATCCCGTAAGCCAGGCTCAAATCCGTAGCAAAAATACGGAATTTGCCATTCTGTGCCCTTACGACCGTGAAATCCCGGACCCCCTTGTCACCTTCATAGCTCCAAAGCACCGGATTCCCTCCATTCACTTCTTCCCAAGAAAACCCATCCTTACTCAGTCCAAAATATACCTGCTCGCCATCCGGCGTCTTCTTTTCCTTAAAATGCACAAACAAATATGCTTTCATTCTTTTTCCCTCCTCTTCTTTATTCCGATATTTTAATTATATATTGGTTTTTATCTTCGGTGCAATCCAAATATGTTTCTTTTAACCTATCCGAATTATTCTTCACTCTAAGCAGTCATTGCTTTCTACGTAACATACCGCCCGCTATACGTCACCGTTTTTATACAGCCGGAAAATTTCCTCAGACTTTTCCTTCAGTCGTGCTCTTAGCTCCTCCGGCTCCAAAGCTTCCACCTCATTTCCAAAGCCAAGCAGCAGGGAAAACCACATTCTTTCGTTTTCAGGCACAATAAAGGAATAAAGGAAATCTCCATCCGGATACTCTTCTATGACATTTCCCTTCAGATATTCCCCTACGGCTGTCCGAACGTTTCCTTTGCATCTTAATTTTATCTGATACCGTCTCCTCCCGTCTTCACCCCACTTTTTTTCCAGCAGAACAGCGATATCTGAATGAATTTTTTCAAAGTTTTTTTCCAGAACCTTCAGCTTCTGGATACGGCTCAGCTTGAATATTCGGTAATCCTGTTTATATTTACAATATGCGAACAGATACCACGCATACCATTTGTAAGATAACGCCAGAGGCTCAGTCTCGCGAGCACTGCATACGTTGTCCGCACCGGTATAATCGAATGCGATTACCCGTTTGTCAGCAATAGCCTGTTCGATAGTTTTTAAATACACATCTGTGTTTTCTCCCTCGCGGCATACGCTCAAATCCATGAATATACTTTGATTCTTCGGTGCATTTCCAACGGCCATAACCTTCTCCAGAGTGGCTTCTATCTTCTTATTTTCATAAGCGGAACACATACCCTTTAAAGAGGAAATAACATTGAGGTAATCGTCCGCCGTCACAATACTTCTGTTTAGCCTGTAAGTGTCGAGAATGGCATAACCGCCGTTTACTCCCACATCCGAAACTACAGGAATTCCGGCCAGTCCAAGGGCATCTATGTCTCTTACAATCGTGCGGGTAGATACCTCGAACCTTTCTGCAAGCTCCTTCGCTGTCACTTTATCCCGGTTCAGAAGATACATGATTATTCCTATCAGACGGTCTATTTTCATATTGTCCGTAACCTTCCTTAAGGCTTATATATCGCCTTAAAATTTATCTCTCATACAACAAAAGTGTGCTGCGCATTCTGCACGGAGTGCTTTTATCTTATTGGACGTACTTTTCCATAAGGATTAGGGTGTCAAAAGGTCCTTTATAAATACATTCTGGTCAATATGACCAAAACAAAAAGAATGACTGCGCCTATGTAAATATTTAGAAGTTCTTTCTCTGGATATTTGAGCCATAACAGA
>JAEWPN010000226.1 GCA_023399455.1 Bacillota bacterium | reverse complement strand
TGAATACACGAATGGTGTATGTAATGGTAATATTGGAGGAAATAATTATGTTAAATAATAAAACGATACTGATCACAGGCGGGACAGGCTCCTTCGGAAAGTGTTTTACCAAGTATGTTTTGGAGCACTACGAACCGAAGAAGGTTATTATTTATTCCAGAGATGAATTTAAGCAGTTTTTAATGGAAAATGAATTCAGGGAATATAAGGATAAGCTACGTTTCTTTATCGGTGATGTACGTGATAGAGAAAGAATGCAAAGAGCTTTTGAGGGAGTGGATTATGTGATTCATGCGGCGGCGCTTAAACAAGTGCCGGCATGCGAATATAATCCGAATGAGGCAATTAAGACGAATATTCACGGAGCGCAGAATGTTATCGACGCGGCGCTGGATTCCGGTGTAAAAAAGGTAGTGGCTTTATCCACGGATAAGGCTGTAAATCCGGTAAATTTGTACGGCGGTACAAAGCTGGTATCCGATAAGCTGTTCGTGGCGGCAAATGCGTATGCGGGAACGAAGGAGATTAATTTTTCCATCGTAAGATATGGAAACGTTGCGGGAAGCCGCGGTTCTGTGATTCCTTTTTTTCATAATCTCATGAAAAATGGTAAAACGGAATTCCCGATTACGGACTATCGTATGACCAGATTTTGGATCAGTTTGAGAGAGGGAGTGGAACTGGTCATCAAAGCGCTGGAGGAAGCTACCGGAGGTGAGACCTTCATCAGCAAGATTCCGTCTTTTAAGATTACGGATTTGGCTCAGGCGATGCTTCCGGGCTGTAAGATGCCGGAGGTGGGAATCCGTCCGGGAGAGAAGCTTCACGAAATCATGGTGACGGTGGAAGATTCCGATACAACTTATGAATATGACAAGCATTTCATCGTTTATCCGCAGGTGATTTGGAACAGCAAGCAGCAAATAAATTTAAGTGGCAAAAAGGTAGCGGAAGGCTTCTCTTACAGCTCGGATAACAACGTTCAGTGGCTGTCCGTAGAAGAGATAAAGGAACTCCTTAAGACCGTAGATTTAGAAAAATAAGAAAGCACCGGATTTCGGAATCGGAAAGGGTATGGGAAAAATATGATCAATAATATGGAAAAACCGGCAATTTGCGGCGGAACTCCCGTGCGCGATACGAAAATATTTTATGGTCATCAATATATCGATGAAGAGGATATCCAGGCGGTGGTGGATGTACTGAAAAGCGATTATCTGACCTGCGGTCCCAAAATCGCCGAGCTGGAAGAGAAGCTGTGTGAGTTAACAGGGGCGAAATATGCGGTGGCTTGCAGCAACGGTACGGCAGCCCTTCATATTGCCTGTATGGCGGCAGGTGTTACCCGGGGCGACGAGGTAATAACCACTCCGATCACATTCGCAGCCTCCGCCAACTGCGCGCTTTATGTGGGCGCCAAACCGGTATTTGCAGATATTAACGATAGGACCTATAATATTGATCCGGCATCGGTAAAAGAGCATATTACAGATAGGACGAAAGCCGTAGTGGCAGTGGACTTTACGGGTCAATCCATCGAGGAGGATGAGCTCTTAGCCATATGCGGGGAAAAAAAACTGGTGCTGATTGAGGACGGTGCACATGTAATAGGGACAAAGTACAATGGAAAGCCAAACGGCTCTATTGCAGATATGACTACCTTAAGCTTTCATCCGGTGAAAACAGTAACCAGCGGAGAAGGCGGAGCGGTGCTTACGAATAACGAAGAATATTATCAGAAGCTGTTGCTTTACAGAGCTCACGGAATAACGAGGGACTCAGAGCAGATGGAGCATGAGCCGGATGGACCGTGGTACTATGAGCAGATCGATTTGGGTTATAATTACCGTATGACGGATATACAGGCGGCGCTTCTTATCAGCCAGTTAAATAAGCTTCCGGCTTTTTCAAGGCGCAGAAAAGAAATTGTTGCCCGTTATGACGAAGCGTTTGCAAAGCTTCCCCAGATGGCTATACAGCAGGAAATCCCGCAGTCCGATACAACGAGGCATTTGTATATTTTACGTCTGGTACCGGAACAGCTCACGATAGACAGAAAACAGTTTTTCGATGCGCTTGGAGCAGAGAACATCGTTTGTAACGTACATTATATCCCTACCTATTACTTTCCGTACTATCAGAAGCTCGGGTATAAAAAGGGACTTTGTCCGAAAGCGGAGAAGTTGTATGAGGAGATCATCAGTATTCCTCTTTATTACGCGATGACAGATGAGGATGTGCAGGACGTTATCCGTGCAGTAACGAAAGTCGCGCAGTATTTTGCAAAATGATGAGAAGGCGGTGCAGGAGATGAAGCTGAGTATTATCGTGCCTGTTTATAATATGGCGGCGGACCAAAAACTGGAATACTGCCTGAATTCCCTGGTGAATCAGACGATAGACAATTACGAGATCATAGCGGTGGACGATTGCTCCACCGATTGTTCGTTTACCGTTTTAAAGGATTATGAGGCCCGGTTTCCTGAAAAATTCAAAGCGGTTCATTCCGAAGTGAACAAGCGTCAGGGCGGGGCGAAGAACATCGGCTTAAGGCTGGCTCAGGGGGAATGGGTCGGATTCATCGACAGCGATGACTGGATCACTCCCGATATGTATGAGCTGCTTTTAAAAAGAGCTGAAGAAACGGGTGCCGACCTGGTGGGTTGCGATTACAGTCTGACCGATGTACATTCCATGGAGGTCGGTCAGGTAGTGCATAACAGCAAAGTGGAGCAAAGTGGTGTACTCACAGCAGATAAAAGACGCAGCCTTATTTTGGACGGCGGAAGTCTGGTGGTTAAGATTTTTAAACGTTCGATGATCATGGAACATGAGCTTTGGTTCCCGGAAAATATCTTTTATGAAGATAACGCTCTTGGAAATTCCTATCTGATACTTGCGAAACATTTTGAATATATACAGGAGCCGCTTTATTTTTATTATCAGCATGAGACCTCCACGGTGCATACGATTTCCAAGGAGCGCTGCGAGGACCGTATGGAAGCTGGCAGACTGATGCTGGCGGAGGCAAGACGCCATCATTATATGGAGGATTTTAGGCCGGAACTGGAATATAGCTTTGCTCTTTTGTTTTATGTCAATACGCTGTTCACCTATATGACGGGCGTAGCGCATACGAGATACCGGTTTGTGAAAAAGCTGGGAGAGGAAATGAGACAGACCTTCCCCGGTTTCATGGAGAATCCGTATTATCTGGAAAGAACCCATGAGGAAGAGAAGAAGTTAGTAAGAATGCAGCAGAAATCCACACTTTTTTTTATGCTGTATTATAAATTATTGTGGGCGTACCGAAGGTGGAGAAAAGCTTGTTCGGTAGGAGTGATTGGACATAAATAGTTAAAGTTCACATTTAGGGAAAGGCTCTTTCATGGAAATAGGAAGCATTTATGAAATCGACCCGAAAAATGTGCCTGCAGGCGGCTTAGGCGGTGCGGCAGGGCCATTTTTGAAGGAAGTGGAGAAATACAATAAAAAATACTGTGCATATACTCAGTCCGGCAGGGAGGCAATTGCATGGGCGCTTCGAAGCCTTGAGGAAAACGAGCCTGCGATACTGAAGGAATGCCTGATTCCTGCATACATGTGCGATACGGTATTTTTTCCCTTTGAGCAGGAAGGGTGGAAACTGCATTTTTATCATATTGGAAAGAATCTGGAGGCAGCTCAGGAAGAGCTTTGTAAACAGATAGAACATATAAGACCGGGTCTGCTTTTTATCCATCCTTATTACGGAATGGATACATGGAAGCCGATGCGGTCTTTGCTTAAGCAGTGGCGAAGTCAGGGACTTCATATTATGGAGGATGTGACGCAGTCCTATTATCTGGAGGAGGCGGGAGGGGAGGCCGATTACGTGATAGGCAGCCTTAGAAAATGGTATCCGGTACCGGACGGAGGTTTCGTAGCTTCCGATATTCCCCTTTCCTCCGGAACGCTTCAAGGCGGAGGAGAATTTACGGGCAGCAGGCTTGAGCTTTTGACTGAGAAATGGAAATACCTTTATGGAGGAGTGGCTGAGGACGAAAAGCAGGCCTTGAAGAAAACCTATCTGAAGAAAAATGCTGAGATGGAAGAATGGCTGGATAGGCATTCGGACATTAATTCCATATCGCAAATTTCGGGAGAGATGCTAAGCAGGGAAGACGAAGAAAGGTGCAAGCGGGTGAGGAACGAGAACTATAAGCAGCTGCATCAGGCGCTCCTTGATATGAAAAGCGTAAGACCCGTTTTCGAATCCATGGAGGAGAGGGCGGTTCCTTTATACTTTCCGGTTTATGCAAAGGAGCGGAAGGAGCTTCAAGAATATCTGCAAAAGAGAGATGTGTATGCGCCGGTGCTCTGGCCTGTAGGAAAGGAAAATAAAGAACATCTTTGCGACGAGGAAAGGTATATTTTCGAACATCTTCTTGCATTGCCCATGGACCAGCGATATGGAAATGATGGGATGGAGCAAATAAGGAACGCGATTTTCGATTATGAGCGTAAAAAGGGGGTAAGCGGTATAGCCGCGGGCAGCAGATATACGATAGGAATAAGGGCCGATGCCAATGAAGAAATTGCTACAGGGCATATCATGCGCTGTATTACGATTGCAAAGCAGCTGATAAGAAGGGGAGAAAGTGTATGCTTTTTTGTGGCCGATGAATTTGCCGCTCCGATGCTAAAGCAGGCGGGCGTGGAATATGTGTGCCTGCAAACGAAATGGAAGGAACCGGAGAGCGAGGTACAGACGCTTCTTTCCGAATTGAAAAAAGCGGGCTGTGAAAAGCTGCTGGTGGATTCCTATCAGGTGACAAATGGAAAATATGCAATGGCATATTTCGAAGCAATTGAGGAAATATGTGATGTCATTTATATAGACGATATGTTTGAAGCCGTTTACCCGGTGCGTATGGTCATTAATTACAATGCCTATTACCATCTCTTTCCTTATGAGGAGGCTTACGGACAGGATACGAAGCTGCTCCTTGGTACGGCGTATGTGCCTCTCCGCGAGGAATTTTCCGAAGAAGAGGGAGTGATTCGTAACAAGGAGAGACATGTTCTGCTCAGCAGCGGAGGCGGAGACGTTTATAGCGCGCTTTTAGGTATTCTTGCGGAGGCGGTAGAAAGAGAGGCGCTTTCGGATGTGGTGTTCGATACGGTAGTAGGGAGGTTCCATAATAAGGCAGAGGAACTAAAAAAGCTTGCGGATAGTCATGAACAAATAGTGCTGCACCGCAATGTAGAAAACATGGCGAGGCTTATGGGCGGCTGCGAGGCTGCGGTATCGGCTGCAGGTACCGTACTTTTTGAACTCTGTGCCATGCAGGTACCCACGGTATTTTTTGTCTGCGCGGACAATCAGAAATATGACAGCGATTTCTTCGAAAAGGAAGAGAGAATGCTTTTCTCCGGAGACATAAGAACGGACCGGGCAGATTGCATAAAAAGGATATGTGACGGGCTGGAAAGACTTCTTCAGGATAAGGAGCTGCAAAGCAAAATGAAAAAAAAGCTGCACGGGGTGACGGACGGAAACGGAGCGGCCCGGATTGCGGAAGAAATCATAAAGCTATAGAACGGAATGAGGAGGTAACGATATGCTGCTAAGCGCGGTAGCGATTATTACGGCAAGAGGCGGAAGTAAGAGGATTCCGGGAAAAAATAAAAAAGAGTTTCTGGGTAAACCCATTATCTGCTATTCCATCGAAGCGGCGTTGACCTGCGGGCTGTTCGATGAAGTGATGGTTTCTACCGACGATGAAGAAATTGCTGATATCGCGGTAGGTGCGGGAGCGAGCGTGCCCTTTATGAGAAGCGGTGCAGCCTCCGACGACTACGCGACTACGGACGATGTGCTTTTGGAGGTACTGGAGGAATACGAAAAAAGAGGAAAGACCTTCGAATATATGGCGTGCATTTATCCCACCGCCCCATTTGTTACATCTGAGAAACTGAAAAGTGCGTATCAAATCTTAAAAAGAGATAATGCCTCGGGTGTTATGCCGGTGGTGAGCTTTTCCTTTCCTCCGCAGCGGGGGATGGCGATAAGGGATGGCAGACTGGAATACAGTTATCCGGAAAACGCGCAGAAGCGCTCTCAGGATTTGGAGACGATGTATCATGACTGCGGACAGTTTTATTTTTACAATACGGAAAGATACCGTGCCTGCAAAGGGGATTTGAAGGAAGGATATGTTCCGATCGTGGTTCCCGAGACGCAAGTGCAGGATATTGATAACTTTTCGGACTGGAAGCTGGCGGAAATCAAGTACCGTATGATGGAGGATGAGAATGGTAAAGAAAATTAAGATAGGCAGCCGTTATGTGGGCGAGGGAGAAAAGACCTTTGTGGTGGCGGAGGTTTCCGCTAACCATTTACAGGACTATGACAGAGCTGCGGCAATCATCAAGGCGGCAAAGGAGGCAGGAGCAGATGCGGTAAAGCTGCAAACCTACATGCCGGATACGATCACCTTAAACTGCGATAATGATTATTTTCAAATAACGCAGGGAACGATCTGGGACGGGACGACTCTGCACAAGCTTTATGAAACGGCATATACGCCGTGGGAATGGCAGCCTAAGCTGATGAAGCTGGCAAACGAACTTGGAATGGAATGCTTCTCTTCTCCCTTTGATGAGACGGCTGTGGATTTTATGGAAGAAATGGACATGCCTGCGTACAAGGTGGCTTCTTTTGAAATTAATGACATACCGCTGATACGTCAGATTGCCGGAAAAGGGAAACCGGTCATCTTCGCCACGGGAATCGCTTATCTGGAGGATATCGAGAGGGCGGTAAAAGTGTGCAGGGAGGAAGGCAACGACCAGATCATTTTGCTAAAGTGTACCTCCACCTATCCTTCTCCTTATGAGGATATGAACTTAAAGGTAATCCCCAATATGGCGGAAGTATTTTCCTGCATAACCGGTCTTTCAGACCATAGCATGGGAACAGCCGTAGCCGTCGGAAGCGTGGCGCTGGGGGCGAAGATGGTAGAAAAACACCTTACCCTATCCCGGGCAGACGGAGGACCGGACGCAGCGTTTTCTATGGAACCTGCTGAGTTCAAACAAATGGTCACGGATATCCGCATTGTGGAAAAAGCTCTCGGTAAGGTAACTTATGAATTGACCGAGAAGCAGAAAAAGAGCAGAGAGGACGGAAGAAGCCTGTTCGTAGTAAAGGATATGAAGGCAGGAGAGGAATTTTCCAAGGAGAATGTCCGTTCCATCCGCCCGGCTTTTGGTATGCATACAATGTATTATGATGAAATTCTGGGAAAACGGGCAAAGGAGGCTCTTGCAAAGGGAACCCCTCTTGACTGGAAATATATAGAGTGACAAAGATTATAGTTTGGCAAACAACATTGCGAGGGGGTATGCTGATGCAGAAAAAAATGATGATTCTCGGAGCCAGTGCCTTACAGATTCCGGCAATCCAAAAAGCGAAGGAACTGGGATTCCAAATTATTCTTGTGGATTACGATGAGAATGCGCCGGGCTTTCCCCTTGCCGATGTGAAGCTGGTAGTCAGTACGTTGGATCAGGAGGAGGTTTACAGGCAGGCGCTTATTTATCAGCCGGATGTGGTGATTACCTCCACCAGCGACGGACCGGTGCGCACGGCGGCTTATGTGAATGAGCGGCTTGGGAAAACCCCGGACCTTTCCTACGAAGACTCCTTGTGCGCTACGATAAAAAGTTATATGCGCGACAGACTGAAGGAAAACGGCGTGCCGATTCCGGCATATTATGCGGTACATGATTTTGAGGAATTGAAAAAGGCGGTAGGCGAGCTTAAGGGGTATTGTATCGTGAAACCTGCGGACAACGCAGGAAGCCGTGGAGTCGTGCTCGTGGATGTTAGGAACAGCGGCGGTCAGGCCGCAGATTCGAAGAAGGAAGTCACAGACCTTATCGAAATAGATAATGATAAATTAAAAGAAATCTATGAATACAGCAAGAGTAATTCCAGAAACGGCATTGTTATGGCAGAGGAGTTTATGACAGGGGCGGAAGTGAGCGTGGAATCCATGACCGTAAACGGAGAAACGACTATTGTTACGATTACGGATAAATTCATTACTCCGCCGCCGTACTTCGTGGAGCTGGGACACTCCCAGCCAAGCGAATTGCCGGAAGACATAAAGACAGCAATTAGAAAGGTGACCCTTCAGGCTGTGAAGGCAATACGGCTGCAAAACGGTCCCTCACATACGGAAATAAAGGTAACCGAAAGCGGGCCGAAAATCGTGGAAATCGCGGCAAGGCTGGGAGGTGATTTCATTACATCAAAGCTTGTGCCTTTGTCTACCGGAGTGGATATGGTGGGCAGTTCCGTACTTTTGGCAGCGGGAGAGAAAACAGATCTGACCTCAAGATGGGAAAGAGGCTCTGCCATCCGCTTTATTTCGGGGATTCCGGGAATAATTAAGAGGATAGTGGTGGTGGAGGATATCCACGCCCTGGAGGGCTTAGAGGAATTCGTACTATATAAAAAGGCCGGAGATGTAATAAACGGCACGAAATCAAGCAACGATAGGCTGGGGTATGTGATTGCTAGCGGAAAGACCGCAAGGGAAGCGACAGACACCGCCATAAAAGCGCTTAAATTTATTCATATCGATATGGAAGAGGAATAAGGGGCATGAAAGAAAGAATCTATGTCTGTCATACTTATTATCATGTATATGTTGCATGTCTGAAGGAATTGAACCTTCCGAGGGAAAAAAGAGGGCGTGCACAGCTGGTACTTAGCACGATGTCCAACGACTTCGGCGATTTGAAGAGCAGGGCGGAAGGCTCCGGACTTTTCGAAGCTGTATACATGTTTGAGGAAAAAGAGGATATTCAATTTCCGGAGCTTATGAAGTATCATTCGGATAAGGGAAACCTTCTTCTCAATATGATATATAGGATAAAATATACAAAACTTTTGGGAAAATTGCAGCAATCTTATGTTCCGGTGGATTTTAAAGAATATAAGGACGTTTATGTATTCTGCGATTCCGATCCGATCGGCTATTATTTATGTTATAAAAAGATAAAGTATCATGCGCTGGAGGACGGGCTGGATTGTATCAGTACTTATGATACGGCCCGCTATGACAATCGTGGACATTTTAAGCTCAAGGCATTTCTGGCATCACTTAATCTCATCTTTATACAAAACGGCTGGGCGAAATATTGCATCGATATGGAAGTTAACGATATTTCAATACTCCCCTATCCTTGCCCCAAGTACATCGAAAAACCCAGAGCGGAGCTGGTAGAGGCTTTAGACGAAGAGGCGAAGAATATTTTGATCCATTTATTTATTGCCGACATGGATGATATTGACAGGAAGCTTCGTGAGGGCGGTGATAATAAGGTACTCGTGTTAACGGAGCCCTTATGCAGTCTGGAGGTTAGAGAAAGGCTTTTTCGTGATGTGATAGAGCAGTATGGCAATACCTGCGGCGAGGATACGGTCATTATGATAAAGCCTCATCCGAGAGATGTACTTAATTATCATAGGTTGTTTTCTGAGTATATTGTCTTAGACGGCAAATTTCCCATGGAAGTGCTTAATTTCATTCCGGGGCTTAGGTTTAGGCGGGTAGTTTCCGTATTTACGGTGCCCTCTGCTATCCGCTTCGCAGAGGAAATCGTGTACCTGGGCGAGGATTTCATGGACAATTATGAGCCGCCAAAGATGCATAGGCAGAATGAGATGATTTAGGAAAATGATTAAATAGATGCTTAGGATAGGGGGAAGAAAATGAGCGAATATGGAAATAGAGAAAAAACTTTATATTTGGTTGTTCCGTGTTATAACGAGGAGGAAGGACTGCAGCATGCAGCAGCCGTGATGCGCGACAAATTGAGCAGGCTTGTGAAAGAAGACAAAATATCGCCTAAAAGTAAAATTATGTTCGTTAACGACGGAAGCAAGGACGATACTTGGAAGATCATCGTTGATTTGTGCAAAGAAGACTGCGTTTTTTCCGGGCTTTGCCTTTCGCGCAATTGCGGACACCAAAGTGCGATTTTATCTGGGATGCTGACGGCGGGAAAGCATGCGGATATGGTAGTGACGATAGATGCTGACTTACAGCAGGATATTGAAGCGCTTGATGGATTTATTGAAGCATATCAAAAGGGTAGCGAAGTTGTATATGGAGTAAGGAATGATAGGAATAGCGATGGATTCTTTAAAAAAATGACTGCAACATGTTTCTATAAAATGATGAATCTTTTAGGAAGTAATGTGATGGAAAATCATGCGGATTACCGACTGCTTTCGAAGACGGCAATAACTGCTTTGGAAGAATATAAAGAGGTAAATCTATTTTTGCGTGGGCTTATTCCGACCATGGGATTTCCATCTGATATTGTTTATTTTGATGTAAAGGAAAGAGAAGCAGGAAAATCTAAGTATACTTTTAAAAAGATGGTAAAATTAGCAGCAGACGGAATTACTTCTATGAGTACGAGACCAATTCAACTCATTACGCTGCTCGGTTTTGTCGTCAGTGTGTTTAGTGTTATTATGATTATTATAAGTCTTGTGGATTGGCTTTCGGGTCACAATATTCCCGGATATACGACTTCAATGGTCGTTACCTTGATGATGGGAGGGCTGACGATATTTTCTCTTGGTATTGTAGGAGAATATGTGGGAAAAATATACTTGGAGACTAAATCGCGGCCTAGATATATCATACAGTCTATAATATGGATAGATGCCCAGACTGGTGAGGAAGGACAGGAATCAGAAGATGGAGAGTAAAGAAGTAAGCCGGAGCAGAATAGATATTCATGCGGATGACTATGGGTTATCTGGTCATGTTTCGGAGGACATTCTAAAATGTCTGTATGCAGAAAAGTTAGACAGTATTAGTGTGCTGACCAATATGAAATGTCTGGAGGAATATGCGGAGAAATTCAATAGAGAGAAAAACAGATGGTCTCGAATGCCTCTCCTAAGCGTTCATCTTAATTTTATGGAGGGCCATTGTCTGGCACCTGTAGAAACGGTGTCTCATCTTGTTGACGAGCGAGGTTACTTTAAAATAGGATGGGGAACTCTCTTTCTATGGAATTATTGTCCGTGGAAATATAAAGAGATAGAACGCGAACTGGCGGCGGAGATAGAAGCGCAGACAGAATGCTTCAGGGAGCATTTCGGTGAAGATTACGGCATTGGCGTGCCGCTTCGTTTTGACGGTCATCAGCATACTCAGATGATTCCCATCGTATATAAAGCACTCATGAAAGTAATGGAAAAGCGGCAGTATCTGGTGGATTATATCCGTGTGACCAAGGAGCCGATACGCCCGTTTTTGATGAGCTTTTCTTTATGGAAATCATACCGTCCGGTCAATATCATTAAAAATTTGCTTTTAAATTTTTATTCTATACATATGGAAAAAATAATAAAAAGGGAGGGAATAAATGTTCGCCCTATGTTTTTGTGGGGAGTGTTGTTCAGCGGACATATGGATGCGAAGCGCGTTGGCAGGGTCCTGCCCCTTATGAAGGAACAGGCATATAAAAAAGATAGAATGCTGGAAATACTATTTCATCCCGGCAGCACGTTGCAAGAAGAAATGGGTGAGGAGTTCAGTAATGATGGAAGCAGAGAATTTTATCTTTCGAAGGGAAGAAGGATGGAATATGAGGCGATTATGGTTTTGAATATGGAGAATTTGCAATCCTATAAGTAAGTATGCTAAAATACAAAGATGATTTCTTCTTCGCGGAGCGAATTGACATGCGGAAATCATGCGTTACTGCGAACGGAGTGAACAGTAGCAATAAACGAGCAGAGGTAAGACACCGAATGGTAAAAATACTGGCAAAGTTAAATATATTACTGGACAGAAAACAGAAGGAAAAGATGGTGGGCCTTGTATTCATCATGTTGATAGGGGCGGTGCTGGAGACCCTGGGAATCGGCATGGTTTATCCTGTTGCGGCGGTAATCACAGACCCGGATGCAATAGAGAAGAATAAGCTCTTATCGACAATATACGATATGTTTCATATGCAAAGCGTTACTCAATTTACGATGGTAGTTATGGGTGCTTTGATCGTGGTGTTCGCTGTGAAGAATTCCTATTTGTTTTTTCAAAATAAGGTGCAGCTTAAATTCGTATACAGCAATCAATTTGCCACCTCAAGAAGAATGATGATCAATTTCATGAAACGGCCATACGAATATTATCTGAACGCGGACACTTCGGTAATCCAGCGCAGCATCACCTCCGACGTCAACAATATGTATGGCTTGATCTTGAGTCTTCTGCAGCTTTTCAGCGAGCTGATTGTATTCGTATGTCTGGTGTGCGTCTGTCTGAAATCGGATGTGATGATGACAGTGACGGTTTCAGTGCTGTTAGTTGCGGTGCTCCTGATAATCAAAGGAATCTTAAAACCCATCATGCGTAAGGCCGGAGAAGAGAATCAGGACTATTACAGCGGACTGTATAAGTGGATTGAGCAGTCGGTCATGGGTATTAAAGAAATCAAAGTGGCAAATAAAGAAAATTATTTTATTAATGAATACTCCGCCTGCGGAGCAGGATATGTAAATGCCGTGCAGCGCTATAATATATTTAATGCCACTCCGAGGCTTCTGATAGAGACGGTAGCGATTGCGGGCATGGTCTTTTATCTGATGATAAAAATATCGGGAGGAACGGCGGTGGCCGATATCGTGCCTCAGATTACGACGCTTGCAGTGGCGGCGATGCGCCTGATTCCAAGCGCTAATCGTATCAACAATTACCTGACCTCCATCGCTTATTTTGAGCCGTTTTTCATGGGAGTAACGGATAATCTTCAGGAGGATATCCGGGATGAAAGCATCGATTATAAGGAGGAAATTTATAAGCAAAAACGAAATATTGAAAAGCTTCCGGTTAAAAGGGAAATACTTTTAAAGAATATCACGTATAAATATCCTAATACAGATGTTTTCATCTTCGATAAGGCGACGATGAGCATTCCGGTAGGAAAGTCCGTCGGCGTTGTTGGAACCTCGGGAGCGGGCAAAACTACGGTGGTTGATATCATGCTGGGACTTTTGCGTCTGCAGGAGGGCGAGATACTGGCGGATGGCATAGAAGTCAGAGAGAATTATGAATCGTGGCTGAAAAATATCGGCTATATTCCGCAGACTATTTTTATGATTGATTCTACTATCCGTAAAAATGTGGCCTTTGGCTATGCGGATGAGGATATTGACGATAATAAGGTATGGCAGGCACTGAAAGAAGCGCAGCTTGACGAGTTCGTGCGAGGACTGCCCGAGGGGCTCGACACGGGTATCGGAGAAAGAGGGATCCGCATATCCGGAGGGCAAAGGCAGCGTATCGGTATAGCCCGTGCACTGTTCGAGGACCCGGAGGTATTGGTTCTGGATGAAGCAACCTCTGCTCTGGACAACGATACGGAGGCGGCAATTATGGAATCCATCAATCGCCTGCACGGAAGAAAGACATTGGTTATTATCGCCCATAGATTACAGACGATTGAAAAATGCGACATCGTTTACCGTGTAGAAAACGGACAAGCATCGAGGGAAAGGTAATATAAGACGAAAGGATTGCAAAAAGCAAAAGGAAGAAACGATGATAGAATTTATTATAAATATGTACAAAAAATATGAGGAGGCGGTGAATTATTTATTCTTCGGTTTTCTCGCATTTCTTGTAAATATGCTCGCCTACGCGGCGGCAGCTAAGGTGCTTGGAGCGGATGAGGACAAGGTAGTACTGGTTCTGATAGCGACTGCCTTCGCATGGGTTGTGGCAGTTCTCTTCGCCTACTGGACAAACCGTACCTTCGTATTTAAAAGTAAGGTAACGGATAAAACCGGAATGCATAAAGAATTCGTATCGTTTATTAGTGCAAGGATTGTAACGGGAATCATGGAACTCGTCCTCATGTATATTTTGGTAGATGTAATTCGTGTGGATGATGTTGTTTCCAAATTTATATGTAATGTAATCGTAATCGTATCTAATTATATTTTCAGTAAGCTTTGGGTGTTCAGAAAAAAAGAAGCTTAGGGAGAGACGTATGGCGAATTCGAAACGTCAGGCAAACTACGAACTGTTAAGAATCATCGCAATGTTCATGGTGGTGACACTGCATTACTTGAATCATACCGGCGCATTGCTTTCCTTGGGAGAGAGTGCGGATGCGAAGAAAATCATAGGGACCCTCATAGAGTCTTTCTGCATCGTGGCGGTCAACGTATATGTGCTGATCAGCGGCTACTTTCTCGTAGAAGCGGGATTTAAAATAAAACGTATCGTAGTTCTCATTTGTCAGGTGCTGTTCTATTCGACGCTCATTCCCCTCGTCATGCTGGGGGGCGGAGCTGCAGGAAATGGAGCGGGCGGCATTTATTTATGGATACAATATTTATTTCCTATAGAGACGGAGCATTATTGGTTTGCAACCTCTTATGTAATTCTGTATCTTTTTACCCCGGTGCTCAATCTGTCGGTGAAAACGATGAATAAAAAACAGCTGCAGGTTACCCTTGTGTTGTTGCTCGTATTCTTTTGCGGATTCAAAAGCATCTCTCCGGTGCAGTTTGTTACAGACAGGTTCGGCTATGACTTTGGCTGGTTTTTGTGCGTTTATTTGATTGCGGCTTATATCAGGCTGTATGGACTGAAATCCCTTTCTACAGGCAGGCGTGCATGGATTGCCTATGTGTGCTGCTCCTTTGCCATATTTGCTGTCGTATGCATATTTTATTATATCCATGAAAAAACGGGCGCCTTCGCTTATTACTTTACGGTGCCGTTTCATTATAATTATTTGCTTTGTCTGGCGGGCGCCGTTTCATTATTTTGTGCTTTCCGCTATGTGAAGATACCGGAGAGAGCGGCTGATATTATATGCGCCGTATCTCCCCTTACTTTCGGCGTTTATTTGTTCCATGAGCATATCGATATTCGTTCGATGTGGACCGGTTGGCTGGATGAATTCATCGGACCGGTAAGCGAAGCGGGTGTAGGCGGTTTTTTTGCTCATTTATTGCTGTCCGTGTTTCTGGTGTATTTGACAGGAATCTTTATAGATGCAGTACGCAGAATTATCTTCGCTTACATCGGCAGGCACCTGGCGAAGACTAAGCCGGCGGCATGGCTTAAGAAAATTGACAGCAGCTTTTCATAAAAGAGATTAGATTGAAGTTAGCGTCCGCCTAAGCGGACAGAGGGGTATTTGAATGAGAACGCTTACGGATTGGAAAGGGAATGTGTATATGAAAATAGCGGAGAAGACAGTGTTTCCGTTCATATTGTTTCTTTATCCTTTGCTTCTTATCAATCAGGGAATCGACATTACGGATACTACCTATTCGCTGGGATATTACCGCTTTATGGATCGGATGGACATTACATGGGTGTTGGCGACCTATCTGGCGAATGTAGCAGGCTCTTTTCTAATGAGACTGCCTCTTGGAAATACACTTTTGGGTATGAATATATATACGGGGCTGCTTTTAAGCGCTCTGGCGCTCATCTGTTATTATGCTTTAAGACATTGGATGAACGGGTGGATAGCTTTTGTCGGAGAGATGATCGCTCTTAGCCTTTGCTGGTGTCCTACGACGATTTTGTATAATTATCTGACTTATTTCTTGTTTGCAGCAGGGAGTATCTTGCTCTATCGGGCGCTGATAAGCGATAGGAAAAGCTATTATATATTGGCGGGAGCAAGTCTTGGGCTCAATGTGATGGTGCGCTTCCCCAACCTTATGGAAGCAGCTTTGATCGCGGCGCTGTGGTTCGCAGGATGGCTGAATAAAGATAAGATTTCTGTTATCGTTAAAAAAACAGGGCTTTGCCTTGTTGGATACTTTGTGGGAATAGGCAGTATTCTGCTTATCATAATTGCAAGGTATGGAATGGATTCCTTTATCGGCATGATAAGCGGGCTGTTCGGGATGACGGAAGAAGCGTCCGATTACACTCTTATTGGAATGCTTTCCGATATCGCAAGCGCATATGCATCTTCTTTGAAGTGGATTGCTTACATGATTCCATGTATATTTGCGGGAATCATTATGTTTTATATAAAAAGGGGACAGTACGAAAGGCTTAAAAAACTTCTGTACTGCATTGGAATTTTAGTATTGTTTCGTTTTTATCTGGGTCAGGGTATGTTCTCTCTGCGCTACTATAATGAAGGAAGTGTTTTCCAGTGGATGATGTTGTTTCTCATTTTGTCTGTTATTTGCTGTATTGCGGGAATCGGGGGCTTTATTTCCGGCAGGTCGTACAAAGAGGAGCGCATACTGGCCGCTATCGTGCTCATCATTATTGTGGTCACGCCAATTGGAAGCAATAATTACACCTATCAGAATATGAACAACCTGTTTTTGGTCGCTCCCTATACCTTATGGGCCTGTTACCGGATATGGCTAAAGATAAAAGGACGAGCGGTTTATTTCCCGTTTCAGGCATTTGCCGCGGCGATTATACTGATGATTCTTGTACAGGGAATCGGCTTTGGCTGTAGGTATGTGTTCCGGGACGGAATATACGGGGAAAAGAGGGACTCTCAGGTGGAGAACAGCAGTGTGCTGGCGGGGATGTATACGACCAGCGAAAATGCAGCAAGCCTGAACAGTCTTATTGCGTTCTGGCAAGAGGGAAAACTTTCTAATGAGCCGGCAATCTTTTGGGGAGATGCGCCTGGACTTAGCTATATTCTGGATGTACCCGCCGCCATTTTCACCACTTGGCCGGAGATACCAAGCAATACCTACGATGCTCTCGACCGTGCGCTTGAAGAAATAGATACTCTGCCTACGGTAGTCCTTCATAACGACACGGGAAAGGAAATTGTATCCGGAGAAAAGTCGGATTTGGTTCTGGATTTTATTGCGTCACATAATTATCGGTGTGTTTTTGAAAATGAGAATTACAAGGTGTATCGGCAATAAAGTCAAATGCAAGCAATCTTGCGCTTGGCTCATTGCCCGCAGAAATAAATCGAAAGGGAGAATGAATATTATGATTAACTTTAATGTACCTCCATTTACGGGAAAAGAAATGGAGTATATGCGGCAGGCGGTAGAAAACCAGAAGATATGCGGAGACGGAGAATTTACCCGCAGGTGCAGTACGTGGATAGAGGAAAGGACGGGCACGAGCAAGAGTCTTCTTACTACCTCATGCACCCATGCGCTTGAGCTGGCGGCTCTCCTTGCTGAGATAAAGGAAGGGGATGAAGTGATCATGCCTTCCTTCACGTTCGTATCTACGGCGGATGCCTTTGTGCTGAGGGGGGCCAGAATCGTATTTGTAGATATACGGCCTGATACGATGAACATAGACGAAAATCTCATTGAAGCTGCCGTTACCGGGAAAACGAGGGCAATTGCGGTAGTTCACTATGCAGGTGTGTCCTGCGAGATGGATAAAATCATGGAAATTGCGAGGAAACATCAGCTAATCGTGGTAGAGGATGCAGCACAGGGGATTATGGCTTCTTATAAGGGAAAGCCGCTTGGAACTATCGGAGATTTCGGCTGCTTCAGCTTCCATGAAACGAAGAACTACAGCATGGGAGAAGGCGGCGCTTTGCTGATCCGGGATGAGAAATACATCGAAGATGCGGAGATTTTCAGAGAAAAAGGTACAGACAGAAGCAAATTTTTCAGAGGCCAGGTGGATAAATACCGGTGGATGAATCATGGTTCCTCCTACCTGCCCAGCGATATGAACGCAGCTTATTTATATGCGCAGTTAGAGATGGCGGATGAAATCAACGATATCCGTCTGGCGAGATGGAAGCAATATTATGAAAGACTAAGCCGTCTTATGGAGAGTGGAAAAATAGAGCTTCCCAAAGTGCCGGAGGAATGCGTCCACAACGGGCATATGTTCTATATAAAGACGAAGGACATGGAAGAAAGAGCAGGGCTCATCGCTTTTTTGAAGAAGAACGAAATCCTTTCGGTGTTCCATTACGTGCCTCTCCATTCGGCTCCGGCAGGTATAAAATTCGGACGATTCCACGGAGAGGACATATATACCACGAAGGAAAGCGAGAGACTTTTGCGGCTTCCGATGTTCTATAAACTTAAGGAGCAGGAAGTGGACTATATTGCCGGTAAGGTAAAGGAATTCTATGGTGCTTAGCAGGTTTTATAAAAAACATGATAATAAAATAATTGCAGCGGGGCTTATGATAATTCTGGGCGTGCTGGCGGCGGTGCGGTATGATTATTATTTCGATTTGAACGATGATGTGGTGATGAAGGATATTCTGGCAGGGGTCTATACAGGCGAACCGGAAAGCCGCAACATACAGATGTTGTATCCTATGAGCCTGTTGATCAGCCTGATTTACCGTGTTTTTCCACAGGCGCCGGTTTATGGTATCTTTCTGTGCGGGTGTCAGTTTGTCTGCTTTTATCTCATCGTGCAAAGAAGCCTTTGCTTTCGAAGGAGTACGGTCTCCAAGCTGCTGATGGCAGGGCTGGAGGGCCTTGTGATGACGGTACTGTTTCTGCAGCATTTTATATTCATACAGTATACGGTCACTTCCGCATTGCTGGCAGGAACGGCAGCTTTTTTATTCGTCACGTCAAAGACCGAACCTTCCGTAAGAAAATTTATAAAAAGGAACCTATGCAGCATTATTCTGGTCATTGTGGCGTTCGGCATACGTTCGGAAATGCTTCTTCTTGCACTGCCCTTTATTTGCGCGGCGGGTATATACAGATGGTCCATGGAGGGCCACGGGAAAGCGGCGCTCTTTTCTACGGAAAATATAGTGAAATACTTGGGTGTTATTGGAAGTATTCTGGCGGGCATCGTATTGCTTTATGTGGTAAATGATGCGGCATACAGCGGAGGAAACTGGAGGAACTTCATCGATTATTTCGACAGCAGGACCAAGCTGTATGATTTTCAAGAGATTCCGCCCTATGAACGGAATGAAAAGCTGTATGAGAGGCTGGGAATTACTAAGGCGGAACAGGATATGCTGCTCGAGAGATATAATTTCGGCATGGACGATACATTAGACGCTGGAATACTTAACGCTATGGCGGAGTATCAATCTGATGTCAGGCAGCAGACGGTATCTCTGAGAGAAAATTTTGTGGAGAAGCTGTGGGAATACCGTTATAGGACTTTCCACAAGGAACCGGAAGGTTCGACGAATCCCGATGATTATCCGTGGAATGTCATGGTAGTATTGTCGTATATTTCCGTTTTTATCGCAGGAATATGGAATGAGGTATGCAGGACAAAGAATTGTTCGACAAAAAAATGTCTGACAAAAGATCGTCTTACATGGGAAGGCGAAGCGGTGCGCGGCAACCGGACCTGTGCCGGGGTGTGGAGAATAGTCTGGAAGTTGCTTCTTATGGGATTTGTAAGAACCGTGCTCTGGATGTATATTCTCATAAACGGACGCTATCCGGAACGCATTACTCATTCCTTGTATCTGATAGAATTATGCATCTTATGGTCTATGCTTCATATGGAAGGCCAAGGAATCGAAGCTCGAATCTGTGGAAAGATAAAAGCGACGGCAGTTTTTTCGGCAGTTATCGCACTGACGGCTGCGGCTTCCCTTCTGCCGGGGATCGGGAAGGTAGATGCGGAATATGCAGCGCGCAGGGAAGCGAATAAAACAGACATAGCGATGAAGGAATACTGCCGCTCTCATGAGGACAATTTTTATTTTATCGATGTGTATTCTTCTGTATCGGACCCCGTTACCGAAATACCGTATTCCGAGAAGATGTTTCAGAATGTAAATAATCATATTGCTAATTACGACATTATGGGAGGCTGGCTGAATAAAAGCCCGCTTTATGATAAGAAATTGAAAGCATTTGGACTAAGCTCCATGCAGGAGGCGCTCGCCTATGACGAGAACGTCTATATGATGGCGGAGCTTGAAATGGGTACGGACTTTTTGACGGATTATTACGCGGATCAGGGAGTGGAGACAAAGGTAAGGCTGGTTGACACAATAAACGGAATAATCGGCGTGTATGAAATCCAAGGATATATAACCGAAGAGATTGTGGAGTGATTAAAGAATAATTTTATTACGCGGGGAAGGAGCATATGAGTTTTATGCAGACTATGAATATCATCGGGAAGAATATAATACTTAGACCAATGACTTATGAAGATACGGATTGTATTGTGATGTGGAGGAATAAGGAAAGGGTCAGGAGAAATTTCATATTCAGAGAGGCCTTTACTCCGGAAAGCCATGAGAATTGGATGAGGACTAAGGTAGAGACCGGGAGTGCTGTTCAGTTTATTATCTGTGAAAAAGAAGGGATGCGTCCTATTGGAAGCGTGTATTTCAGAGATGTGGATATGGACAAGAAGGAAGCAGAATATGGTATTTTCATCGGAGAAGACGATGCGGCAGGAAAAGGCTATGGAACGGAAGCTGCGAAGCTTGCGATAAAATATGCTTTTGAGAATATGAAGCTCCATAAGATTATACTGAGAGTATTTACCGATAACGAGGCAGCAGTCAGCAGCTATGAAAAGGCGGGCTTCGTCAGGAGATCTATACTAAAAGCTGTGGAATGCTCGGATGGTGAGAAAAAGGATATGTATCTGATGGACATAGATATAAAGGATGATAACAGTCAGCTGATAAGCTTCGTGATTCCCTGCTACCGGTCGGAGCAGATGCTTTCCAAGGTAGTGGCAGAAATAACGGAAGCGGTAAAAGGCTTGAACAAAGATGGGAAAAAATACGACTACGAAATCGTACTGGTTGACGATTGCTCTCCGGATAAGACGTTAGACGTAATTCGTACTTTGTGTATGGAAAATAAGAAAATTAAGGGCATAAATCTGGCAAGGAATTTTGGACAGCATGCAGCTCTCATGGCAGGTTTTCATCATATAAAGGGCGATGTGGCAGTATGCCTGGATGATGATGGACAGACCCCTGCTGATGAAGTGGGCAAGCTGCTTGAGGAAATCGAAAAGGGTTCCGACGTGGTATATGCGAAATACGATCATAAGATGCACTCGGTGTTTCGTAATTTCGGAAGCTGGGTAAACGAAGAGATGGCGAGGATCATGCTGGGCAAACCTAAGGATATTTATGTTTCCAGTTACTTTGCGGCAAAGAGGTTCGTGGTGGAGGAGATGAAGCGGTATACCAATGCTTATCCTTACGTAATCGGACTGGTGCTCCGGGCGACGAAGCGCATCAGCAATGTGAACGTACATCATAGAGAAAGGGAGGTGGGAACCTCCGGGTATACCATTCGGAAGCTGTTAGGCTTGTGGTTCAACGGCTTTACGGCGTTCAGTGTGAAGCCTCTTCGCATTGCTACTGCTATCGGTTGTCTGCTTGCTTCTATGGGATTTATTTACGGAATATATACGATAATTAAAAAGTTTGTTAACCCTGCTGTTCCCATGGGTTTTAGCTCCATGATGTCGGCGCTGGTATTTATAGGAGGCATGATAATGCTGATGCTCGGCCTGATAGGAGAATACATCGGCAGAATGTATATTTCTATGAATAACTCCCCTCAATTTGTTATAAGGGAAGTCATGAATGAAGAGGAATAAACGGTTATGCAGAAAAAAAAGGCTATCATCGTATCTTTGCTGCTGGCCCTCGCAGGGACGTGGTGCCTGCCGAAGATGCTGAATTTGCAAGGAAACAGTCTTGCAATAAGCAACAGCTTTCTTAGTGTATTTCTGTGGGGCGGCTGTGCCTATGTGCTTTACCGCTCCTTTATGAGCGCAGAAAAGAAAATGGATAGGAGAAGCGCTGCAGCGGCAGGGTTTTTAGGACTGTTGTTTTCCTGCTGCATCGCATACGGCGTTCAGTTGGATTATGGGGAAAACGTAAATTTTACGGATGTCTTAATGTGGATATCTATCGCAGTCTGGGCAGGAATATTGACAATCTGGATACATTGCGCATGGAAAACGCTTGAGGCCTGGCAGAAGAGACGAGACTGTGATAAAAGTGAAAAAAGGCCTGTGGGTGAAGACGACATATGGCATAAGCTTTATGGGAAGTGGAACGGTTTGTCAGAAAGAAAGCGGACGGCTCTTACGATGTGCCTGTTTTTCCTTTGCTGGCTGCCGGTATTTCTGGCAGTATATCCGGGTTTTTTCGTATATGACGCGCAGGATGAGTTCATTCAGGTGCAGACGAGAAATTTTACCACTCACCATCCTCTTTTTCACGTGCTTATGCTGGGAGGGACGATTTTAGGGGTAAATAAGCTGACCGACTCTTATAATACGGGGATTGCAGCCTATACGCTGCTCCAAATGCTTTTCATGTCAGGGGTATTTACTTATGTGGTTTCCTATATGAAAAAAAGAGGCGTTGCATTCCTCCTTCGTGCCGGCACCTTTTTTTACTTCGCTTTCTTCCCGGTAATCGTCATGTTCACCTTATGCTCGGCGAAGGACGGAATCTTTACTGCTGCTTTGCTTTTACTGCTTCTTTCCATGGCGGATATGGCTAGAGAGAAAGAGAGCTTTTTTGCTTCTTGGAAGAAGCTTCTGTTTTTTGGAACTTGTGCCTTTGTTATGATGTCCTTTCGGCATAACGGTATGTATGCTTTTCTCGTTATGGCACCGGTACTTTTGTTTTACATGAAGGATGTGCGTAGGAAGCTGGCATTCCTCCTGGGAGGCATATTCGCGGTTTATTTTCTCGCGGCAGCAGGTCTTTCGGCGTTGCTTTCGGCACAGTCTGCCGGAAAGCAGGAGATGCTGACTGTTCCGATCCAACAGCTTTCAAGAGCTTATGAGTATGACAGAGAGAGCTTTACCGAGGAGGACCTGGAGACCTTGTATGAGATTCTCCCCGAGGAAGCGCTTAGGTTTTATACGGCGAAGGTATCCGACGGGGTAAAGATATGGTTCGATAACGAGGCCTATGCTGCTGATCCGGGGAAATACATGAGGCTTTGGGCGAAGATAGGAATGGAACATCCATTTACGTATATCAATGCATGGTTCATGACTTCCTATGGGCTCTGGTATCCGGATACGGTCATCGATGTATATCGTGGAAACGAAGTATTTACCTTTACGTATGAGGACAGCTCGTTCTTCGGTTATGAGGTGGAGCAGCCTGGAACCAGGGAGAGCAAGCTTCCGATTTTGAACGATTGGTATAGAAGTATGTCCCTGGAGGTTGCACAGCAGAAGGTGCCTGTCCTATCCATGATGTTTTCGGCCGGATTTCTTTTCTGGGTGTTCGCCTTTACTTTTGGCTATACTTATTATACAAGGCGTTATGACCTGCTCATCCCCTTCCTGATGGTGCTGCTCGTATGGCTTACTGCAATTCTCGGCCCTACGTATCTGCCCCGCTATGTGCTGATCCTCTGGTTCACGCTTCCGGCCATGGTTGCTGTTCTTGTAAACTGAGGGCATCTGTGCTATACTTACCATTTGAAATGGAGAGACCATATGTATAAAATTGTAAATAAAAGTCACGCGATACAGAGCGTAATAATACTGCTTACCTTAATAGCAATGATGACGATTTATCCAATCCGTATGTGGGACGAGACGATTCCCTCTGTCAGTAATCAGATTCTGGCCGGTTCTTCGGACAGCATAGGTGAGGATTACCTTTTACAACGTTTTATCGCTCAGTACGACCATTTAGGAACGGTCAATTTGTACATTGCGGATTTCGAGAACGGCTGGAACAAAGACCAGAGAGTGGATTCCTTTATCTTCCGTATGCTGGATTCGGACATGCAGGTTATGTTCGAACAAAAAGTAGATGTGCGATTCATCGATATTCCCGGCTTTTGTCCCGTCTATATCAATGAGGATCTGGAAGTGGGAAGCGACTACTATTTCTTTCTTCAAGGGTTAAACGGCAGCCGTGTATGGTTTGGTCTGGAAGAGACGGCGTCAGCGGGGACACAGTATGTAAGCCGTTTGGTTTATAACTATGATGAGCTTCAGGGCTATAATATCGTAGGAGAATATTATTATATGGTTCCGCTCCGTAAGGACAAAATATTTGCTTACGATGTGATACTTCTCATTTTAGCGGCTCTGTTAGTCGGAGCTGTACAAGTATATTTTCGCTTGTCTAAGAAGGACAAGCTGATTACCGTGGAAAAGGCGTTCCGTTATACAGCCAATATTGTGGCGGCGGCAATAACAGGGGGCGCTTTGTATATCATAAGTGTGCGCAGATTTTTCAGCGGACAGTTTACGGATAACATCTTTTATACGATAGGAGTGCTGTTAGGCAGCGCTACACTGTTTTACGCCATTAATCATAAAAGAGACAGAAGCAGGTACGTACCCCTTAGAGATAAAATAAAGGAGCATGGGGCGGATTATCTTCAGTCGGCTTTTATTGCAGGCGCCGTATGGGCATGCTGCAATTATATGAACGGTCTTTACGACATTCATCATAGAATTGCGGAACGCCAGTTCATCGTTTTTTTTGCACTGGCAATCCTTACTATGTGCAAGAAAAAAGAGATATTTAACAAGATCACTCTGGTGTATGCTGCCTTGGCAGCAGCAGCGGTTTATCATTATTATAGCTACTATGTAGATTATCTGGCAATGGACCAACTGGATTTGAAGGCGGTACGGTACGGGGTACTGGCGCTGGTGCTTTCCGGCTTAGTAATTGTAACCATCGCAAGGCGTCTCGTTTTCATGCTCCTGAAAAAAGAAAAAATGAACCGGCTCTCTCTCTGGTACGGCGGAGTATTGGGACTGTTCTTCCTGCTTATTATCGTATTCAGAAATACGAGATGGTGGACGGTAGCGTTGGTCATTTCTTTTGTATTGTTCTACCTTTGCTATGCGCTTTGGGATAAAAAGGCACATTTGCTGCAAAATATGAGTAACGGACTGATCCTGCATTTTGTCTGCTGCATTATTTTTTCCATGCTGCACAGGCCGTTTTTATCGTGGGTATATCCGAGATTCCCGTTTATTTTCCATACGGTGACGGTAACTGCGGTATATCTGACGTTCATCATATGTGCGGCGTTGATGAAACTTATGGATAAATACAAAGAGTCTCATAAGCTGAAGGATATATGGGCGGAGCTGCTGGTGCTGGGCGCTTCCGGCACATATATGCTGTTTACGGCCTCCAGAACCGGATTCATGTCCGTAGCCGCAATGCTGGTGGTAGGCGTGGTAATGGCAGCAGGGGGCGTGGGAAAAGAAAGACTTATAAATATTCTGCGCCTGTTTGTAGTGATGGGCGCAGCGGTAATTTGGTGTTTCCCAATTGTCTTTACCGGTCAGAGGATTATTCCTGCTCTTGGCAGCGATGTATACAAATATGAGGTGGAAGTGTTCCCGGATGCGATTGAAAGAGGCAGCGAATGGGATTCCATGTATTATATAACGGTCGAGCGCTTTGTGGAAGTGTTCAATAATAAGATTTTCGGCATTGAGGAAAGCGGAACATCTTCCTATGAAAGAAGCGAAGAATATCAGAAATACCGTGCGAAGAGATTTAACAGCGAGGGTGAGGTCGTATGGGAAGGCGGCGTCGGCGATTTATATCAGTCTGGGCAAAGTGACGGGGCAGGCGAAGCGGCAGCTAACGGCAGCGAGCCTAAGCTGGGTATCATCGGCACTAAGACTAAGGAAGAACGTGCAGCGGACGATGCCCGTGCAGCGGAGCTTGAAAGAGATGCACAGGAAGGTGATTTTACAGAGACTCCGGAGGATAAGGACGATATCGTGGAAGATACCAGCGTATATGAGAAGACGGAGGAATATGCCAATGGACGTATGGATATTTTCCGTGCTTATCTGGGCCAGCTTAATCTGACGGGGCATGATGAGATGGGTGCTCTGCTGCCGGATGGAACATTGGCAGTCCATGCACATAATATTTATCTCCAGGTTGCGTATGACCACGGTATCCTTGTGGGAGTAGTGTTTATCCTCCTGGGAGCCGCAACTTTTGTTCAGGGATGTATTTTCTTTGGAAGAAGGAAGGAGAGCGTTCCCTGTGCTGCGATGCCGGCGACAGTCGTAGTGGCTTTTGCCACGGCGGGCCTGGTGGAATGGATATTTCATCTTTGCCATCCGGCAGGATTTACCTTGCTTATTGTGCTAGCGCCTCTGCTATTCGATATGGGTAAAAAGGATGAAACGAATGAAGAAAGATAGAAAGCCTTTTAATGTAAAATTGTTCTACAGAAGAACGAGCCTGATCATTTATGATATCATCAGCATTATTTTTGCAAGTTATATGGCGGTGCTCATTCGTTACGAATTTCATATCGACACGGTACCGGCCCACTTTCTGGACCCTATTACAAGATTTCTTCCGGTCAATATATTGCTGACGCTGCTCATTTTTTACTTTTTCAGGCTGTATCACAGCCTGTGGGCGTTTGCGGGAGAGACGGAGCTGCAGAACGTGGTTGTGTCCTGTGTAATTTCGGCAGTTTTAAACAGCGTTGGCTTGCAGTTTTTTAAGACTGTACAGCAGCCGGTGCCTAAGAGCTATTACTTTTTGTATATGTTTGTGCTGATCAGCATGATTTTTGTCAGTCGCTTTTCTTACAGGTTTTTGAGAAGTCAGAAGCACAAGCAGCAGAATAAGAAAAATGGAATCTCTGTTATGGTAATAGGCGCGGGCGAGGCGGCAAATGTCATCATCAAGGAGATTGTGAACAGCAATTTCAGCACTATGGTCATCAGATGTATCATTGATGACGACAAGGGTAAATGGGGAAGATACATTCAGGGAATCAAGGTAGCCGGCGGCAGGGATAAGATTATCGAATGCGCCGACATTTACGATATCGATGAAATTATCGTGGCCATGCCCTCTATTTCCCGTTCTGAGCTTCGAAAGATTCTGGAAATCTGCAAGGAGACAAGCTGTAAACTGCGCTCTCTGCCCGGTATGTATCAGCTGGTGAACGGGGAAGTCAATGTCAGCAAGTTAAGAGACATTGAAGTTGAGGATCTGCTCGGCAGGGATCCCATCAGTGTGGATATCGATTCGATACTTGGCTATGTGCAGAATAAAACGGTCCTGGTAACCGGCGGAGGCGGCTCCATCGGCAGTGAGCTGTGCAGGCAGATTGCAGGTCATAGGCCGAAGAAGCTTATTATTCTGGATATTTATGAAAACAGCGTATATGACATACAGCAGGAGTTAAAGACGAAATATTGTGATGCGGACTCCGACTCACAGTTGGATCTCGTGGTGCTTATCGCATCTGTTCGCAATACGAACAGAATCAACTGGATATTCGAACATTACAGGCCGGACATCGTTTATCATGCGGCGGCGCATAAACATGTTCCCTTGATGGAGGACAGCCCCAACGAGGCGGTGAAGAACAATGTCTTCGGTACTTGGAAAACCGCTCAGGCGGCAGCTTTTTACGGGGTAAAGAAGTTCGTACTGATTTCCACCGATAAGGCGGTGAACCCAACCAATATTATGGGAGCCAGCAAGCGTATCTGTGAGATGATCATTCAGACCTTCAACAACCATTACGAGACGGAGTTCGTCGCAGTGCGCTTCGGAAATGTCCTTGGCAGCAATGGCAGCGTCATCCCGCTTTTCAGAAAGCAGATTATGAAGGGGGGGCCGGTAACGGTGACCCATCCCGATATTATCCGTTATTTTATGACGATTCCGGAAGCGGTTTCCTTGGTGTTACAGGCTGGAGCCTATGCGAAGGGCGGAGAAATCTTTGTGCTTGACATGGGAGAGCCGGTGAGGATATTGGATTTGGCGGAGAACTTGATCCGTTTATCCGGATACCGTGTAGGAGAGGATATTAAGATAGAGTTTACGGGGCTGCGCCCCGGTGAAAAGCTGTACGAAGAGCTTCTCATGGATGCAGAGGGCTTGAAGGAAACGGCAAATAAATTGATTCATGTAGGGAGACCGATAGAACTTGATGAGATGAAATTCTTCGCCCAGCTGAAAAAGCTGAAGGAAGAATCCAGAGAAGAAGTGGCGGACATTCGCCCCTTAGTGAAGGAAATCGTACCGACCTATCATTATAAGGATTTAATAAAATCATAACATTATATATTTCAGGTTATTTTATAAAAGAAAAGAGGCGTTTTATCAATGGAAAACAAGAGGATATACCTGTCTTCTCCTACCATGCACGGAAAGGAGCAGGAATTCGTAAAAGAGGCATTCGATACTAACTGGGTGGCTCCTCTCGGTCCTAACGTAAACAGTTTTGAAAAAGAACTGGCGGAGTATGTGAACATACCTTATGCGGCAGCCTTAAGTTCGGGGACCGCGGCGATTCATCTCGCACTGCGCTTGCTTGGTGTAAAAAAGGAAGATATTATATTTGTTCCATCTCTCACCTTTTCCGCAACCTGCAATCCGGTCATGTATGAAAACGCCACGCCCGTATTCATAGATTCGGAGGAAGAAACGTGGAATATGTCTCCGGAAGCGCTGAAGAAGGCTTATGAAAAATATCCTTCTCCCAAAGCGGTCATCATCGTTCATTTATATGGAACTCCGGCAAAGCTTCAGGAGATCATGGAGATCTGTGCCGGGAAGGGTACCGTGGTTATAGAGGATGCGGCAGAATCCCTGAGCAGCACATATAAGGGAAAACATACCGGAACCTTCGGCAGGTTCGGTATTTATTCCTTTAACGGCAATAAGATCATTACGACCTCGGGAGGGGGTATGCTTGTGTCCGAGGAGGAGGAAATGATAGAAAAGGCACGGTTCTTATCTACACAGGCCAGAGACCCTGCCAGACATTATCAGCATTCTCAGATTGGCTACAATTACCGCATGAGCAACGTGACGGCGGGAATCGGCAGGGGGCAGCTTTTGTCGCTGGACGAACACAAGGCACTTAAAAAAGCTATTTATAAGCGGTATCAGGAAGCTTTTTCGGACATACCGGAGATTACTATGAATCCGTTGAATCCGGATGGGGATGCCAATAACTGGCTGTCCTGCATGACGATAAAAGCGGGCTGCAGAGTTACTCCTGATATGATCATGGATGCACTTGAGGCAGAGAATATCGAGTGCCGGCCTATTTGGAAGCCGATGCACCTGCAGCCTGTATTTCAGGAATATGATTTTATTTCTCTTTCGGAAGAAAAAGACGGTAGTATGATAAGCGTATCCGAGGATATTTTCAACAGAGGCTTGTGCCTTCCCAGCGACATCAAGAATACGCAGGAAGATATGGACCGGGTGATCAGTATTGTGAGAAAGGTTTTTGGCTTATAAGGAGGTAACGGCTATTACGGTATATGGAAGATATGTAAAAAGAATACTGGATTTCTTATTAGCGCTTATAGGAATCGTTATCTTGTCTCCTTTATTTTTCGTGCTGGCTGTACTCGTTAGGACAAAGCTCGGAAGTCCCGTTTTTTTCAAGCAGGAGAGGCCGGGGAAGAATGAGAAGGTCTTTACTCTTTGCAAATTCCGAACGATGACAGATAAAAGGGATGAGAATGGAAACCTCTTGCCTGATAGCATCAGGCTTACGAAATTCGGCAAAATTCTTCGTGCCACCAGTCTGGATGAACTTCCCGAGCTTCTGAATATATTAACGGGAGATATGAGTATCATTGGCCCCAGGCCTCTTCTTGTCTCCTATCTGCCTTATTACACGGAGGAAGAGAAACTGCGCCATACGGTGCGTCCCGGGCTTACCGGACTGGCTCAGGTAAGCGGACGGAACTTCATCGATTGGGACAGTCGTTTTAAGAAGGATGTGGAGTACGTGAGAAATCTTTCTTTTGGCATGGATATGAAGGTACTGTGGCTGACCGTGCGGACAGTGCTCGGACGAGGTGATGTGGCGGAGGATACCAATGTGACAGAGGGCAATTTTGCTGAAATCAGGAAGAAAAGACTGGAAGAGACCGGAAGCCTTGAAAGGATTGAAAACAACGTATGAATATATTGATTTTAAGTGCGGGAACGAGAAATAAGGTCGTGCAATATTTTAAGAAGGAGCTGGCGGAAACGGGCAGAGTCATAGCGACGGACTGCTCCGTTCTCGCTCCTGCGATTTATGAAGCGGATAAATTTTATCTCGTTCCGCGTATCGATGCGCCCGATTATCTGGATATCGTGCTGGACATATGCAAGAAGGAACAGATCGATGGAGCTTTCTCTTTAATCGACCCGGAGCTTAGTCTGCTTGCCAGAGAAAGAGAGAGGTTTCTTGAGGCAGGAACGACTCCTATCATTTCCCCCTATGAACTGGTGGAAACCTGTTTCGATAAATATAAAATGTATGAGCTGCTTACGCAGATGGAGATTCCCACGGGAAGATGCTTTGTCGATAAGGAGGCTTTTTATCTTGCCGAGGGGAATGGCGAACTTTCTTACCCGGTATTTGTGAAGCCGATAAGGGGAAGCGCCAGCATGCATATAAACAAGGTATACGGGAAAGAGGAGCTGGAAGTCCTTTTCGGATTGTATGATGACCTGATGATTCAGGAATTCATGAACGGGACGGAGTATGGAGCAGATGTCTATGTAGACATGCAAAGCGGCAAGTGCACCTCGATTTTTGTGAAAGAAAAGATAAAAATGCGTGCCGGAGAGACTGATAAAGCCATATCATATAAAGATAAGGAGCTTTTTTCCGCGATAGAAAAATTTGTGGAAAAATGTGGGTTCTGTGGTATGATAGATATGGACATCTTTAAGATTGGAGACATTTATTACATTTCCGAAGTGAATCCCCGATTTGGCGGAGGCTATCCCCATGCCCATGAGTGCGGCGTGAATATGCCGAAGCAGGTAATCCGTAACTTAAAGGGAGAAAGCAATCCCTATACCGTGGGCAGCTATAAAGCAGGGGTCTGTATGATGAAATATAATGAGGTTATGATCAAAGACATGAGCGATACGGAGATGATAGAGTAGATGGGTATAATATTAATTTTAACCAATTCCTCGGGCGGGCTTTACGATTTTCGAAATGAGCTGCTCCTTAGACTGCTGGAAAGTCATAGGGTAATCATCAGCCTTCCGGATCAGACCAAGACTGCCGAACTTCAGGAAGAAGGGTGTGAGATTGTCGAAACACCTATTAACAGAAGGGGAATGGATGTGAAGGAGGACATGAAGCTTTTCGTGGCCTACCGGAGGCTGATAAAACATATAAAGCCGGATATGGTGATTACTTATACTATAAAGCCGAACATATACGGAGGTTTCGCCAGCAGGCTTTTGAAAGTACCCTATATCACTACGATAACGGGGCTGGGCGGAGCTTTTGACAAGGAAGGCCTTTTCCTTAAGATGATTGTCCATATGTACCGGACAGGTCTTAAAAAGGCGGAGTGTATTTTTTTTCAAAATGCTGAGAACAGGAATATTTTTTCCGGTTATCGCATTGCCGGGAAAAAAGAGCGGATGGTAAACGGCTCCGGAGTGAATCTTAAAAGACATTCTTTCGAGCCATATCCTATGGGCGTAAGGACTACCTTCCTTTTTATTGGAAGGGTAATGAAGGAGCGCGGCATCCTGGAATATCTGGAAGCGGCGGTCAGGCTGCATAGAGAGGATATCGAATTTGCAGTAATGGGTTATTGTGATGAAGATTATCAGGAAATGCTGGATGAATATACAGAAAAAGGAATTATCAGTCAGTGGGGTTTCCAAACGGAAGTACATTCTTATATAGCAAAGGCAGACGCTATTGTGGTGGCATCGTTTCACGAAGGCATGTCGAATGCGCTTATAGAGGCGGCGGCTACGGGACGTCCGGTAATCGCTTCCAATATCAGCGGATGCAGGGAGGCTTTTGAGGAGGAAGTGACGGGCTTTGGCTTCACTCCCGGCAATGCAGACGATTTGATCCGGGCTATGGAGAAGTTTCTCGCATTATCTAAAGAAGAGCAGGCACATATGGGAAAAGCGGCCAGGGAGAAGATGGAATGTGAATTCGACAGAAATTCTGTCATCGATTCTTATATAAGTGAAATTAACACGATATTATATAACTCATAATGGAGGATAAGAAGATGGATTTATACGAGAAACTTGTAAGCGGAGAGGAAAAACTCTCATTGGTCGGTCTCGGATATGTAGGTATGCCGATTGCGGTAGCCTTTGCAAGAAAGATAAAGGTGGTTGGTTTCGACTTAAATAAGGAGAAGATAGAGCTGTATAAGTCGGGAGTAGATCCTACTAACGAAGTGGGTACGGAGGTAATCAAAAGCACATCTGTAGAATTTACCGCAGATGCGGACAAGCTAAAGGGAGCGAAATTCCACATCGTGGCAGTCCCGACTCCGGTAAACGACGACCATACCCCTGACCTTTCCCCGGTGGAGGGCGCAAGCCGCCTGCTTGGACAGAACCTGACGAGAGGCTCTATTGTCGTATTTGAATCCACAGTGTATCCCGGAGTTACCGAAGAGATATGTGTTCCCATCCTGGAAAAGGAATCGGGATTAAAATGCGGCGTAGATTTTAAAATAGGCTATTCCCCGGAAAGAATTAATCCGGGCGATAAGGTACACAGGCTGGAAACTATCGTTAAGATTGTATCCGGTATGGATGAGGAGACGTTAGATACCATCGCGAAGGTGTACGAGCTGGTGGTAGAGGCCGGGGTGTATAGGGCGGAATCCATCAAGGTGGCGGAAGCGGCCAAAGTAATTGAAAATAGCCAAAGGGATATTAATATCGCTTTTATGAACGAGTTGTCCATCATATTCCATAGAATGGGGATCGATACAAAGGCTGTTTTAGAGGCAGCAGGTACAAAGTGGAATTTCCTCAAATTTTTCCCGGGACTCGTAGGAGGACACTGCATCGGTGTGGATCCTTACTATCTGACCTATAAGGCGGAACAGCTGGGATATCATTCACAAATCATCCTTTCGGGCCGCCGCATCAATGACGACATGGGAAAATATGTGGCAGAAAGCCTTGTAAAAAACTTGATCAAAACTAATGTACCGGTAAAAGGTGCGAGAGTGGCAATTTTAGGATTTACCTTCAAAGAGAACTGCCCAGATACAAGAAACACCAAAGTTATCGATATTTATAAAGAATTAGAGGAATATGGAATCACGCCAATCGTGGTAGACCCGGCGGCGGATTCAGGGGAAGCGAAGAGGCTCTATGGGATCGACTTCCATGCTATGGAGGAAATCCGGAATATGGACGCGGTCATCGTAGCGGTGGCTCATTCACAGTTCCTTGAATTATCCAGAGAGAAAATCGCAGGCTTTTTTCATGAGGAGCATGAACAGAAGGTATTAATGGACCTCAAGGGTTTATTCGATAAGAGGGATTATTCGGACGGCGAATTTCTATATTGGAGACTGTAATGACAAAAAACATGAAATCCGGCGGACTTCTGATAGTACTTGCCGCATTGTTTCTCGGAATGTTCGCCATATTCGGACCGGGCGTATACAACGACTCCGATCAGTATATTAAGATGCACATTCACAGAGAACCGCTGTATCCCCTTTTTCTCTTATGCCTTCGGGAACTGTTTGGAGAAGTATGGCTTACGGCGATGGGAATCATCCAGAATTTATTGGCCGCGTTTAGCATATGGCTGTTTGCGGAATATATGGCGAAGAAATTTTCTTTACGATTCTTTGAGGAAATAGTAGTAGTTCTTTTGGGGATAATGCCCCATATGGTTACGAAATACTTTTCCTCTCTGCATTTATTCATTACGAATTCCGTAATGAGTGAAGCGCTGTGTATTCCTCTTTTCACCTTATTTTTGTTGGAATGCTTCAAAATATTAACGGATGGAGAAGAATC
>JAEWPN010000224.1 GCA_023399455.1 Bacillota bacterium | reverse complement strand
GCATTCCGTACATGCCAATGTAATTCTCGTACGCATATATTTTTCCTCCAATTTTTGAGCATAAAAAAAAGACCTAAAACTAATCTCGTTTGATAACTATAACACAAGAAATCCGCATCGTCAACTGGTTAGAGCGGTTTTTGTCCTGATATTTTTAATTTATTTTTATATAAATCTATTCTTAATTTACTTTTCCCATCCGATATATATTATGGTTACTGTTCATGCATTACTGAAAACGGAGTGAACAGTAACGTTATATTTGTATATTATGTATATTGCCATATTTTAGGCTTTCATAATATAATAAGTAGAGTTATTTCATCAAGAGAAAGGAGGGGGACATTATGGCATATAACGGCGCTGTTTTAAGCAATATTCATAATAATTATCTGACTTCTTATGCGTCTAACAGGAATTCGCGTTTTGACACACACAAGAAAAGCGAACTTCGCAGCATATACAATTCCATTGTCAAATTGAATAAGGATGCCCCTCTGTACAAACTCGACACCAGCAAAGAAGCCAAGACCTTCGCGGTGGGAATCAAGGAGGATGCCAGATCGCTTCGAAGCGCTATCGCTTCCTTAGGCGGCTTGGATGAGGAGAAGATCCTGAATAAAAAGGCCGCTTATTCCAGCAACGAGGATATGGTCTCCGTTTCCTTCATCGGAGAGCAAATCGAAGCATCCGGGAATCAGGAAGTTCCTTCCTATAATATTGAAGTCAATTCTTTGGCCTCCGGTCAGTTCAATATCGGAGTATTCCTTCCGGACACGAAGACAAAGCTTTCTCCGGATACCTATTCTTTCGATATCAGTATAAACGATTTGAACTACGAGTTCCAGTATAATATAAAAGAAAATGAAACTAACCGAGAGGTTCAAAGACGCCTTTCAAGGCTGATAACCAATGCGGATATCGGATTGAGGGCGGATGTCATCGACGATGGCAAAGGCAACAGCTCGCTTCGTTTAAGTTCTATTTCAGAGGGATTGAAGGACGGCAGTTCTTCCATCTTCACTGTTTCGGACGACCATACGAGCAAGAACTCCGGTTCCGTTTCTTATTTCGGTCTGGATTATCTCGCACGCCCGGCTTCCAATGCAGGGTTTTTGTTGAACGGAATGCCTCGCACTTCGACCTCTAATACCTTCACTGTCGATGGGCTTTATGAAGTTACCTTAAGAGGTATCAGCGGTATGGCCGGGCAGACAGCTACCATCGGTTTAAAGACGGACGTAGAATCCCTGACAGAAAATATCAATGCGCTCTTAAAGAGTTATAATTCTTTTATAGAGGATATGACCCGCTATACCGACAATTTTTCCGGCAGCCGCCGTTTGTTAAGCGAGATGAAGGGAATTACCGACCGTTACCAGAGCAGCTTCGACGTTATCGGTCTTAAGATTCAGGATAACGGAACGATTAATATCGATAAGGATGAATTGGCTTCGGCAGTTTTATCCAGTTACGCCAAAGAGGATTTTTCCTCAATTAAGAACTTTGCCAATTCCTTAATCCGCAAGACTGACCAGATATCGCTCAATCCTATGAATTATGCGAATAAGACTATCGTGGCATATAAGAGTCCAGGGAAGAATTATCCTACTCCTTATATTACGAGCGCTTATACCGGGATGTTGTTCAATTACTTTTGCTGATCATATAAGTGAATTTACATAACAAGGTCTTTCCTATGAAATAAAATAGAGGATGCGGTAAGGAATACGAATTTCGAATTCCTTACCGCATCTTTTCTGTGACTTTAACAGTTCATGTTCTCCGGCAATTTATAGAGGTATATTCCCATGCTTTTTGTAAGGGTTTTCCACCGATTTGCTTTTCAGCGCCTTTAATGCCTTTAATATTTTCTCTCTCGTTTCCTCCGGCTTAATCACTTCGTTCACATATCCCCTCGCGGCTGCCACATAAGGGTTTAAGAATCTATCCTCGTATTCCTGCTTGCATTGTTCGCGCATTGCCTGCGGGTCCTGAGCTTCTTTGATTTTACGTTTGAACGCAATATTTACAGCGCCGTCTCCACCCATAACCGCGATTTCCGCGATGGGCCACGCGAATACCATGTCCGCGCCCATTTCCTTGGAATTCATAGCTATATATGCCCCTCCGTAGGCCTTGCGCATGATAAGGGAAATCTTCGGAACTGTGGCCTCCGCATAAGCGTACAGCACCTTCGCTCCGTGCCTTATGATTCCGTTGTGCTCCTGCTCCGTCCCCGGAAGGAATGCCGGAACGTCAACTAAGGTTACTAACGGGATATTGAAGCAGTCGCAGAAGCGAATAAAACGGGCAATCTTATCGGAAGCATGATAGTCCAGGGAACCGCCCATCATATTGGGCTGATTTGCCACGAAGCCTACGACCTCCCCGTCCATTCGCGCCCATCCGACTACAGCATTGGCGGCAAAATCCTTTTGCACCTCGAAAAAGCTTCCTTCATCCACGATGCATTCCAGCACATCCTTCACATCATAAGCGCGTCTGGAATTATCCGGCACGATCTCTCTGATACGGTTCACTTTGTCTTTTTCCCCCTGCGATAAGGTCTTTCCAAGACTTCCGAATTTCTCGATTACCTTATTCACGCTGAATAGAACTGAAGGGCGCTCCTTTATATTCTTCACGACGGGCGCCGTTTCCTTGTTGTTCGACGGCAGATAAAAGAGAAGCTTTCTCACTCCCATAAGACAGTCGCCCTCAGATTGATAAACAAAATGTGCGACACCGCTCTTTTTGGCGTGTACCTGTGCTCCGCCCAGTTCATCTACGGATACCTCCTCGTTGATAACCGTCTTTACCACATTAGGTCCGGTAATGAACATCTTGGAGATATCACTTACCATAAAAATAAAATCACAGATTGCAGGCGCATAGCATGCACCACCGGAGCAGGGACCAAGAATGACGGAAATCTGAGGAATCACTCCGGAAGCCTTCGTATGACGCAAAAATATGCCGCTGTATCCGCTGAGTGATGAAATTCCCTCCTCGATCCTCGCTCCGCCGCTGTCATTGATACAGATAATCGGGGCCTTCATCTGCATTGCCATATCCTGTATGTGGCAGATCTTATAGGAATGGTACTCTCCTAATGTTCCTCCGATCACCGTGAAGTCCTCGCTCGCCACAAATACCAGCCGCCCGCCGATTTCTCCATAGCCCGTCACTACACCATCCCCCGGCACCCGCCGTTTATCCAGATCGAAATCATCGATTCTGGATTCTACAAAACCATCCACTTCCACAAAGGTGCCTTTATCCAAAAGTATTTCTATTCTTTCTCTCGCCGTGAGCTTGCCGCTTTGGTGCTGTTTTTCGATTTTAGCAGTACCGCCGCCAAGCGCAGCCTTCTCGCGGCGTACCTCCAAATCCTTTATCGCTTCGTCCCAACTTCTGTTGCCCATCGTATAATACTCCTTTTTCATCTAATTTCATTGAATCTCTTTTAATTTGATTTTATAATATTTTGATATTCAAAGTATTTAGGAATATTATAGCACCATTTTTCATTTTTTCAAGAGCTTTTTTATTCAATAAATTGAAAACTTAATAAACAGAGACAAAAAAGCATACACTCGGTCTCACATCGCCCAGTATATGCTTTTTCCGTTTTTACTTATTTTTTATTCTTTTATTTATAACTCCATTCACATGTCTCTTTCTCCATATCAAAGATGGCTTCTATTTTTTCGCCCCTATTCAGTATCAGCTTTTCCCCGGTTGTATGAATCCGAAATCCATCCCCCGGTTTTATGTATTTCTTCCTGAAATCTGCCAATTCTTTGATAATATTCTCAGGAGAGTCCTCTCCCGTCCGGTCCTCCTCATATTCCCAGGGCATAGCCTTCCTGTATTCATTCTCGGCTACTCCCTCTATGCCTCTTTCATCTCCGTAAAAAATGCATGGTACTCCGGGCATCATCATCAGGAAGCAGACCGCCATTTTCCATCGCTTCATATTTCCTCCGCACAAGGACAGGAAACGGGGAACATCATGACTGTCTAAAATATTGAGCTGTCCTTCGGCAACCTCCTTCGAATAACGGAGATACATAGATGTTATTTGTCCGGCAAATGTGTCTTTATCTATGTTGCCCAATGCAAAAAAGTCTCTGCAATGCCTCCTGAAATCATAGTTCATAGTAGAATCGAACATATCTCCCCTGAGCCAGACTTCGGAATTCTCCCATACCTCCCCAATGAAAACCGCATCTTTATTTATCTCCTTTGCCGTTTTGCGGAATCTGCGCCAAAAATTCTTGTCCACTTCATTGGCCACATCCAACCGCCATCCGTCTACCCGGTATTCCTTCAGCCAATAACTGCAAACATTGCAGAAGTACTCCTGCACTTCAGTATTTGCAGTATTTAATTTGGGCATCTTCCTTTCATAGGTAAAACTGGCATAACCCGGAATCGTCGTCTCATCCTTCGGTCGGACAACCGGTTCTTCCAGACGGTAAAACCAGTCCCAATAGCGGGATTTCTTTCCTTTTTCAACAACATCCTCAAACGCAAAGAAATCCCAGCTGCAATGATTAAATACTCCGTCGATAACAATATACATGTTACGTTCATGTATTTTCTCTACCAGCTCTCGAAACTCCTCATTCGTTCCAAAACAGGGATCGATCTGACAGTAGTCTCTGATATCATATTTGTGACATTCTCCCGCCACAAAAATCGGATTCAAATACAAACAGTCAAAACCCAGTTCCTTAATATAATCCAGATTTTCCATGATTCCTCTAAGAGTTCCACCCAGTCTGGACTTGCATTTCTTCTTGTCAGACGCCTCTATTTCTTTTGGCATCTTTTCTATATAGCCCTTTCCCGTCGCGAAGCTGTCCGGAAAAATATTATAGACTAAGGCATTTTTAAACCATTCGGGCTCTTTATAGATTTCCGATTTAAGCAAAAAAGGATACTGGTAATATTCGCTTCTCCCATCTATCATAAATCCGTCGAGCTTTATGTCCGCCATTTCTTCCCTGAATTCATCGCCATAATAATATATCCATTCCTCGTCCTTTTCCAATTTGAAAAAATAGCATACTCTGCTATACGGGCTTTTAACCACGCATTCATAATAATCAAACAGTTCATCCGAATACACCGTTTCCATCAGTACACTTTGGAATTCTATCGGTACACTTCCGCACGCCCTGTCTGCATAATAGAGTGTACATTTCGTCAGATCCTGCTTTCCTGTGCGTATCCTGATCGTCAGCTCGAATTCTCCGGAAGCAAATGCATATTGGGAAAGCGGTATATGTAAAATTGCGCTTTTGTTCATGTTTGTATAGTTCTCCTCTCATAGGTTGAAAGAGGAAATTCTTTCAACCCTTTACTCCACCGGCCGTCAGCCCCGATACCATGTATTTCTGAATGCAGAAAAATACGATCAGAATCGGCATCGATACCATAATAGCGGCTGCCGAAAATAACGGCCAGCTCCTGCCGTAATCATTCGACTGCAATTGATACAGTCCTCCTGCCAGTGTATAGCTTTTTTCATTCATCATAAAAGTTGTTGCAAATAAATATTCATTCCATACAGATATAAGCACCATAACTGCAGTCACAACCACTGCAGGCATGGCAAGAGGTAAGACTATTTTCCATAGCAGCTGAAAATCTCCCGCCCCATCAATTCTCGATGCTTCCTCTATTTCTATCGGAATCGTATCAAAGTACCCTTTCATGTTCCAAATGCTGAATATACACATACTTCCCGCATAGATAACAACAAGCCCTATTTTCGAATCCAGCATTTCCATTGTTTTAAACAGCCTGAATATGGCAAACATGGAAAGTATCTGCGGAAAAGCATTCAGCACAAGTAAAAGCTTAAGAATACCGTTTCTCCCCTTAAATTTAAACCTTGAAAAGGCATAGGAAGCAACTACAGCAAAGCCTATGGCTATTATCATGGTAGCCACGCTTAATATTACCGAATTGGAAAGCCATGTAAAAAAGGGTTCTTCCACAATAATCTTTCTGTAATTTTCCAGAGTCAGCTTCTCCGGCAGCAGAGAAAGTTCAGCCGATAAGGCACCGCCGCCGCCGCTTAAGGATAAGGAAAGTGCATATAAAATGGGTATCAGCCCTAAAAAGCATAGTAAAATCAATATGATATTCAACGCTATTAACTTTAATTTCATTCTCATTTTTTTTGAGCTTATTTTTTTCATAACTATACTCCTTTAATCTTCCTCTTTCAGTCCTTTATTCGTTCCCAGTGAAAATCCTATAATAAGCACAAAAATAATAATTGAAACCGCAGAAGACAAGCCGTAGTTATTCGATACAAACGCATTTTGATGAGCATATGTAATAACCGTCTGCAGCGAAGCCCCCGACAATGCTCCCTTTTGCATCGTTAAAAGGTAAATAATATCAAACTGCTTAAAGGTCGTAAATGTTGTCATAATAACTGCCGGAGCAATAATACCCTTAAGCGCCGGAACCGTGATGTAAATGTTCTTTGCTATAAATCCCGCACCGTCAAGCTGAGCACTTTCGTAATAGCTCTTGTCTATACTTTGCAGGGCGCCGTCTATAATCATAATCATGAAGGGCAGGGCCATCCATAGATTCAGGGCAAGACAGGACAAAAATGCCGGCATATTAGTTGATAAAAAGTTTACTTTTTCCAATCCTACGGCTGTAAGAACCTTATTAAGCAAGCCAAACTCCGTATTATATATTCCTACTCGCCATAAAAGGATCGAAACATATGCCGGCATCGCCCACGGAAACATGAGAAACGTTTTATACAGACGTCCGAGCTTAAGTCCCTCCGCGTTAAGCGCCAATGCAATAAGATAAGCGAGCACCACTTGAAGAACTATATTTACCACAGTCCATATAATCGTTGTAAGCAAAGCATTTAAAAAACCGGAATCCAGCTTTAGCAAGGCCCTTCCATAATTAGAAAAACCTATGACCTCAAAATCAAGCCAATGGTACAGATTCATATTGGTAAGTGAAATGTAGCCAGTATAAATAATAGGAAATACAACTATTATTCCTACCAATATAAGTGCCGGCAAAGTGTAAATCCAGGGTAACATTTTATTACTTCTTCTCATATTTTCGCCTCTGTTGTTACTATTCAGCTTGCGGCTTCATAGCAATCCTCTGTCTCTTTTTCTGTCGCATTGCTATTGCATATCTGCAATTGCCGTTTCTGCCTGCTTCTGGTATTCTTCCGCTGCCTCATTTACATCCTCTCCGGATTTGTTAACAGCCGTAAGCAAGCCTTCTGTCGGTGCCCACATTGCGTTCATTTGCGGGATATTCGGCATCGGCTGTGCCATTTCCGCAGTTGCCTTCATGGCCATAATCATTTCATTGCCTGCAACATCTTCATTCTCGTATGCCGTAATGTTTACGGGCGCACAATTAGAAATATTCGCAAGATCAATTCCTACCTCCGGCGCGGATATCGCTTTCAAGACCTCTGCTACTGCTTCTTTTTTACCCTCTGCCGCATATTTCAGCACACTGATTCCCTGTACACCGGAATAGGGTGCCAAAGTCTTTCCGTTAGGCAGGGTGAAATCGGAAAGCGCTTTGATTCCCAAATCTATCCCCGCATCCTTGATTCCCGAGATAAGCCAAGGGCCTCCGATAATTGCCGCCGCCTTCTTCTCATTAAATAATGTCGTTACCGTATTATAATCTCCGTCAGCCTGCAAAGCGGCAAACTTTTTGTTATATTCGATCGCATCCTTTGTTTCCTGCTTATTTAATCCCGGATTCCCGTCTTTATCTATAATGCAGCCTCCAAATCCGTTAATAAAAGGCGCTACATTGTACGCACCGGAATGTTGATTGACCAACGCATAAGTTCCAGCTGCTGCATCTGTATTCGCACTCATATACTCATAGAGCTCCTCTGTAGAATCCGGCACTTCGCCATTCCAAAGTTCCTTATTGTATAAAAACAGCAAGGTCTCAAAGTAAACAGGCATAAAATACTGTTCCCCTTTATAGGTACCCGCTTCTACCGACATAGGCAGCAGATCCTTCGTTAAATCTTCATCCGTTATATCCTTGATCGGTGCAAGAACACCCATCTCCACAAAAGTTCCCAGAGGATCATGGGCAAAGAAATACATATCAGGGCCGTTTACCGCATCGTTCCCATACAACTTAAGCTGATCTGTGATTCCGCTCTTTTTCTCGAAGCTAACGGTAATCAGCTTATCTGCCAGCATGTCATTCACTCTGGTTTCGATTGTCTTCATAATTGCTTCGTCGTTGTCATGCCATATCCTGATTTCCACCGGCTCTCCCGAATTGCTCGTCTCTACCCCCTGTGTACTTTCCTCTTCCTTAGTTGCCTCATTATCAACCGCTGCGCTGCTTGTTTGCGCTGAGTTCCCACAACCGAATAACGCTCCCGCAGCAAGCAGTCCGCATAACATCAAACTAATTTTCTTCTTCATTCTTGTTTCTCCCTTCTTATATCTCTTTATTTCTTGGAAAATTTTCCTAAAGATTTTTTGTTTACTATGTATTCCAACAATTGTTTAAGTTATTTCTACCATTTTCTTCTCTTATTCACAATAGTCTTTTGTATGATTTGTTTGACTTTGTTAGGAAAACGCTATACTATAACATTAAATTTGTAAATAATTTTAAGGAGCACCTTTCATATGCCTGTCACTATCCATGATGTTGCGAAAGAAGCGGGAGTTTCTACCTCCACCGTCTCCAAGGTATTAAACCATTGGACCACGATTTCATCCGATACAACCGCCCGTGTTAATGCTGCCATTATAAAATTAAACTATACTCCCAATGCACGTGCTGTCAGCTTTGCCAGAAAATCCACCAGAAATATTGTATATCTTACATCCCTCGGCAAGGATGAAGCGTACCGCAATCCCCATATGTTCGATATTATGTGCGGCGTGCATAAGGAACTGACAAAGCATGGCTATACCTTAACGCTTGTAGATACCTCCGACGAGGCTTTCCCCGGCGAAAGCGTGCACAATGTCATTGACGGGAAATATTCCGACGGTTTGATTATTCACGGTTCCGCCGTAACGAAAGACCTTTCCAAGCTAATTACAGAACAGGATTACCCACATATTATTATTGGTCATCCCGGATTCGAAAGCAACCTTTGCTGGATAGATCCCAACCATGCTCTGGCTGGTCAGTTTGCGGCAAGGCATATGCTTTTATGCGAATACAGCAGCGTGGCTTTTATCGGCGGGAAAAAGACCGACTACATATCCACGCAGCGGCTAAAGGGATTCGTGGGAGGCATGTATGATTACGGATATTATATCCCCGCTTCTCATATAGGATATACCGACTCCTCCATAACCGAAAGCTATGAAGCCGCCTATTCCATGCTGACAGACCGCCGCCCTCCCCGTGCGATAGTCTGTGAAAATAATACGATTGCTCTCGGCGTTGTAAAAGCCATAGAAAACCTATCGTTAAAAATACCCGCTGAAATTGCGCTGCTTCTTTTTGACGTTTATCCTTATTCCAACATTATCTTTCCCAAGCCTACCGTCATTGATATTAACGTTTACGACATGGGAATACAAGCGGGAGACATTATGCTGAGAAAATTAAAAAACCCTTCTTTATTTGTACAAAGCTATACGACACTCCCTATTCTGATACAAGGGCAGTCCACGCAGCCCCTGCGAAAGCAATAACAGTACATTGTTCTTATGTTCAAAAAAAATAATTACCGGAGCGTTTCTTCCGATAATTATCCTTTTTAACTTTATTTCTAATTCCACATTCAGACCCTTCTGCTTCACAGTTGTTCCTCCGCCATAGCGAGAGCCTGAGCAATTACCTTATCCATATCATAATACTTATACTGTCCCAGGCGGCCGCCGAACAATACGTTTTCCTCCTGATGCGCCAGCTCTTCATATTGTTTGAACAACTCGTCGTTTCTCGCATCGTTCACCGGATAATAGGGTTCGTCCTGGAGTTTCCACTCAGCCGGATACTCTCTCGTAATGACCGTTCCTTGCTGAGTACCGAACTCGAAATGCTTGTGCTCGATGATCCTCGTATACGGAACTTCCCGCTCTGTATAGTTAACTACCGCATTTCCCTGATAATTATCGCATTCGGAAAGCAGCTCCTCTTCAAAACACAGGGAACGGTATTCCAAAGTGCCCAGACGATAATCATAATACTCATCGATCATGCCGGTATAAAGCACCTTTCCGAAGGAAACTGCCTTTGACAGCTCATTTTCTTTCAAAAATGCCCTATACTGCGTACCGGTACGCACGTCGATTCCCTCAAGAAGCTTTTCCACAATCGACGTATATCCGCCCACAGGAATTCCCTGATATAAATCATTAAAATAGTTGTTGTCGAAGGTAAACCTAAGAGGAAGTCTTTTGATAATAAATGCCGGCAGATCCTTGCAGTCCTTACCCCATTGCTTCTCGGTATAACCTTTGATCAGCTTTTCATACACATCTCGTCCTACCAGGGATAAGGCTTGCTCCTCCAGATTCGAAGGCTGCCCGATATTCAGGCCGGCAATCTGGGATTCTATTTTCTCCTTAGCCTGCGCCGGGGTCCGCACCCCCCACATCTTGCTGAACGTATTCATGTTAA
>JAEWPN010000051.1 GCA_023399455.1 Bacillota bacterium | reverse complement strand
TTCTCCAATAAGTCCCATGATGCATCCGGACGGCAGCTTCAGACTGACATTATCCAGCTTAAAGTCCTTGTATTCTTTCGTTAAATTTGTTATTTCCAAAGCATTCATAATTTAATCCTCCGTTATTTTTGAGCAACGCTTCTTAATACTTCGGCAGCACAGCCTTTATTCCGCGCGCATAGCTGCGCATCCCGCCCGAAGGGCTTTTTATGCAATAGGATTACCTCCTATTACATAAAAAATTGGAACATCTTCACCAAGTCTTCTCTCGTCAAGCCGGACGACTTCGCCAGCTCAGAAATTTCCCTCATACGCGTTTCTATCTTCTTTAAATTTTCTTCTCTTATAAACTCCATGTCTTTCTTTGCTACAAAGCAGCCCTTCGAGGCTATCGTATATATATATCCTTCCTTTTCCAGTTCATCATAAGCTCTCCTCGTAGTAATTACGCTGATCCGTAAATCCTTGGCAAGAGATCGGATGGACGGAAGCGCGTCGCCTTCCTTTAGTTCTCCGGCTATGATATTCTTCTTAATCTGTGTACATATCTGCTCATAGATCGGCTGCCCGCCAGAGTTACTAATCAATATGTCCAATTCTCTCACCTCTTTTCATACCGCGCTTCACGCCTTATTATATTAACTCGCCTAGTTCATACTGTATATATACAATATATACAGTTCAAATGAATATGTCAATACCATTTTTTGTAACTACCATAAATATTATTTAGCCTGTCTTATGGAGGACTGCCTTTTTGAGGTACTTTTTTTCTACAGAGCCGTACTGCCAGGTTGATATTTCTAAAAACAAGGCATCGGTCAAATTGATCGATGCCTTGTTTATTTTAGTGTGACAGGGGGCAACACCTTCTTCTTATTGCAGGAATTGAAAAGAACCGACACAGATAAAGTAATTATTGATGAAGTCAATGCTGGAAAACTTTATATCGTGGAGTCTGCCGGAGCAAAGGTCACAGCTCCCAATATTGAATATGTAAAGGGAATGGATGCTCATTCCTTCACATTGAATTTATCTCCAATTAGCAATAATGACGCAATATTGGTCAAGGACAGCGAAATACAAATCAAAAGCAACTGAACCTCATTCCCGGAGATCGCGAGTAATTACGGCTGCGCAGCCTATCAATCGGCCATTTATTAGGAGTATTGATACTCACTGAATAAATAGCATTTTGTCAAAAACACTATTTATCCGATCATACTCTTCTTTGTTAAAGCTGAAATATATTTTTTTGTTGATTCTTGTTGTGATAACTAAATTTAAATCCATCAGCATGTTTAAATGATACGATGTTGTTGATGGAGCTAGATGCAGCTTTTCTGCCAGTTCTTTCCCAAAATACGGTCTTTTGGAAATGTGCATAATCAATTCCATTCGTTTGGGATCTGAAAGCACTTTATGAAAATATGATAACTGATATAGGCTGTTTGTGTTAACCTGCAAATCACAATTTCGAATTCCAAGAATCACACAGTGCTTTTTTTGCCACTTACTTTGATAATCATGAATCCCCAACTGTGTAAAAAACGATATGTGGATATAATCTTCGTCAGAAAGTTCATCGCTTCCGCCAAGACTATGCTTATAAAATGCTTCCGGATGTTCAGAATAGATTTTACTATAAAGCGTTACACCCTTTTGACAGAAATCATCTACTTCTTTTTTTACTTTTATATATACTCGATCATAAAATGACGTTATTGTTTGTTTCAATTCGTTTAACTTCTCAGGGTTTTCATAGAACTCTTCAATTCGCTGCTGCCTGCTTTTTCCTGAAAGTGTCGGTTCTTTCAGCCGTTTTGCGAGTATTTGCCTGCTTTGTGATACAGAAAATTCCGAAAAATCCAAATTGTAGTTACTGGAAATCAAAAACGCATAAGCCTCTTCCGACGTCAATTGCCCGACTGACGTAATAAAATCGTCCAGGCATAAAAGGCCCGCATTCTGTTCTCTATTAAAAATAATGTTATAAATGATATAACCGATTCCATCCAAATCAAAAAAGTAATTTATATACTTCCGTAAATCTGGAGTAGTTAATTTTTTTGTTTTTTTAACCATGAGTTCGAAAGTGTTATTTGTCCTGTCTATCGGTTTTGATTTGATCAAGCTGTGAATTGATTGTTCTTGTGCCAATGCAAACAAAGCCATGATGAATTCAAAACTTTCATGATAAATTATTTTCATTCAAATCCTCCAATCAGATAAAATCCGAACGACTTCAAATTCTCTTAACTGCAGTACTTTACAAACACATTATAACATGCTACAATGCGTTTGTAAATTCGATGTTCATCGAATCGTTGTGTTAAAAGTACTGAATGATTACACAAAGATATTTCACATAAACAATAGTCCATAACCAATCAAATAGTATCTCAAACAACCATACTTCATTTTTAAGGAGGAAAAATCATATGAAAAAAGCTTTTGTCATTGGCGGTGTCAGCATGGATTCTATTATTCATCTGGAGCAATTTCCACCACAAAAATCTGCCACGATCTTTAGTCAAGATTCCTATACAACAATCGGTTCAACGGGAGGCGGAAAATCTATATGCTTACAAAAGCTTGGAATGAATACAACGTTTCATGCTATGATAGGAGCTGATGATTCCGGAAATGCTATACGAAAGATTTTATGTGAACATGGAGTTGAATTTATAAATGATTTGGATCCAAGGGGGACGGAAGAACATGTGAACCTCATGGACAGAGAGGGCAGACGCCTGTCTATTTTCACAAAAACATCCTCATTTGAACCGCAAGTTTATATTCCACGCATAATCCCCTACATACAAAATTGTGATTATCTTGTATTGAATATTATAAATTATGTCAGAAAGCTTATCCCGGAAGCGAAACGATACAAAAAAGAAATATGGTGTGATATTCATGATTATGACGGCCAAACCGAATACCACAAAGACTTTATTGAAGCGGCTGATTATATCTTTATGAGTTCGGATGAACTTGTGGAATATGAAGAATTTATGGAACAGATGATTCGGCAAAAAAAGAAGCTTGTAGTTTGTACGCATGGCAGTAAAGGTGTATCCGCCATAACCGCAGAAGGTAAAAAATTCCGGCTTCCCATTCTTGGACAATATAAGCGCGTGGATACCAATGGCGCCGGAGATAATTTTTTCTCTGCTTATCTCTATGCACACAGTAAAGGCTATCCGGTTCAAACCTGTCTGGAATACGGAACGATTGCGGCAGGTCTGTGTATCAATTCAAAAAGCATCGTCAATCCTTCGCTAAGTCCGGAAATTCTTAAAAACGAACATGAAAAGTACTATAGATAGGAGTATTATGATGACAAAAACACAGTTGTTAAAAACCAGACTTTTAGAGATAGGGGCTTCTTTAAAAAATAGTGGTCATGCGCTGGCCTTATTGGCACTTGGTTCCTGCGGAAAAAATCAGGAATTGATGGATGAATATTCAGACCTGGACTTTTTTGTAATTGTTAAACCCGGATATAAAATGCAATACATAGAGAATCTGGATTGGCTGAAATCCATATTCCCCGCAGCTTTCTATTTTCGGAATACGGATGACGGGTACAAATTTCTATATGAAGACGGCGTGTTCTGTGAATTCGCAGTCTTTGAAAAAAAAGAGCTGGAAAAATTAGGAGCACTTGATGGCTCGATCGTATGGAAAGACAAGGATTTCGAGGGACTTGAATTACAGATGGAGCCGACTTTTCAGATGAATCAAATATTAGATACAGAATGGATGCTCGGCGAAATTCTCACAAACTTGTATGTTGGTTTATGCCGGTTCCGAAGAGGAGAAAAGTTTTCGGCATATAAGTTTATCCAAAATTATGCGGTTGATCAGCTTCTCAGATTGCTTCTGACACGAACTCCGCAATCCGCTATTGAAGCAGATAAATATGATCTGTCCAGAAGGATAGAGTTCAGAAATATCATTACCGCAGATTTATTATCATCGTTCATTCAGGGTTATGACAAAACACCTCAATCAGCATTATCTATTTTGCAATTTTTGGACAGGAATTTTACAATCAACCAATTCATAAAATTGAAAATTGAAGAACTTTTGTAGTACAACAATTCATATGTTAAAATAATTACATAAACTTGATTGATTTCACAAAAAATTCCTCTTTCATTCTTTAGATACCTAAATATGTTATATTGTTCTCCAGAAATAAGCACTATATGGCGGAAGTTCACTTCCGTCATTAAGTTCATACTCCCGGCCGCTAATTAAATCGAAGGCCCTTTGGCATCCCGCATCAAAATGTGCCCGAAAGCTTTCTTCATCGGCGTTAATAGCCACAAGCACCCTTTCATTTTGTGATTTCCGCTCAAATACACATTGCTTATTCGTAAGTAAAAGAGAACGAAAATCTCCATAATTTAATGCTTCGGAATTCTTCTTCGCTTCTGCAAGCTTCCCGATATACTCTGTCAACTCACCGGTGGCAGGCGCCTCAAAGCAGGCGCGCAGAGCCGGATCGCCTTCGCTCTTCCTCGCCTTTACTCCCCATTCACTACCATAATATACGCACGGGATCCCGGGCATTCCAAAACATAGCGCATAAATCAATGGAAGGTGCTTTTCATTGGAAAGAATACTGGCAATCCGTGTGACATCGTGGTTATCCACAAAGGAGAGCAGATGCTTCCCCTTATAGAGCGTCCAGTCCTCCGGTCCGAACTGACGCAGCAGCGAATGATTGATCTCGAACATATTCATGCTGTTGAAGCTGGAATAAAGCCCTTTATAACATTCATAGTTGGTCGCCGAATGCAGCATGTTCTCATTTACCATCTGATTATAATCCCCGTGCAGCATCTCGCCTACAAGGAAAAAATCCTCCTTTTTGCTATCCGTAAAGCATCTGAGCCTGCGTACGAAATTATGATCCAGACAGTAAGCCACATCCAGCCTCAGTCCGTCGATGTCGAACTCATCGATCCAGAATCCTACGCAATCCAAAAGGTGCTTTATGACCTCCTCATTCCCCAGATTCAGCTTCACTAGATCATAATTGCCTTCCCAGCCCTCATACCAAAGTCCGTCGTTATAATTGGAGTTTCCTCCCAAATCAATATGAAACCAATTCAGATACGGGGACCTATCCCTATTCCTTATGACATCCTGAAATTGATAGAACCCTCTTCCCACATGATTGAATACCCCATCCAGCACCACGCGGATTTCGTTTTCATGCAGGCTGCTGCATACCCTTTTAAAGTCCTCATTAGTTCCAATCCTTCGATCGAGCTGTTTATAGTCTCTCGTATTATATCCATGAGTATCGGATTCGAATACCGGCGAAAAATATATTGCATTTGCTCCCAGATGCTTTATATGGGGAATCCAATCGATCGTCTTCAGTATCCCAGACCGGAGTGCTCCGTCGTTTTCAAATGGTGCGCCGCAAAAACCCAGTGGATAAATCTGATAAAACACGCTTTCATATGCCCACATCCTATATCCTCCAATCCTTATCGAATGACCTGTCAATCACTGTTTCATTATAACATGAGAAGTCCTGCATATATACCCCTTTCAATAATCCGTCATATTAATTTACATAATATTTTAGGGGTCTGTTCTGTACTTTAACCACAATTACGGCCTATCCAATTCGGTCAATATTTTCTCATACTTCACATAATTTTTTTGACTGAACCAGTATTTTTTCTCATTTTTCAAGTTTCACTTGCAGAATTGTAAATGTGGAGAACATGTACGATTTCTAATGCTTTTTAAGACTTTTTGAAAAGAAATCCCCAATTTCCACCGAGTTATCCACATATGACGTTTGTGTCATTTTTCGTGACTCATCTTCCATTTTCTCTAAATTCTGACGTCATTTGTCAAAAAATAATTTCATTTTTCATTTTTCGACATCTACATAAATCTCGGTCAAACCAAAAGTTATGTTAACTTTACCTTTTTCGACTTCGATGCTATACTACTAAAAAGTATATAAAGAGCTGTCGTTCGCGAAATTGGCAGGCTATTATAATTTTATGTACAATTTTTGAAGGTGTCAGAGGCTTTTTTCGGTATCGCCTGACATAGGAGATGTATTGAAAGGAGTATGATAAGGAATATGTTAAAAATAGGTTCACATGTGGGAATGAAGGGTAAGGAAATGTTTCTCGGTTCCGCCAAAGAAGCTGCTTCTTATGAAGCAAACGCCTTTATGATATTTACGGGTGCTCCCCAGAATACAAAACGCAAGACAATAGAAGAATTGAACATAGACGCAGGTCTGTCCTATATGAAGGAGCACGGTATCTCTGATGCCATAATCCATGCTCCTTATATAATAAATCTTGGTAACAGTATAAATGCCGAAACCTTCAAGCTGGCTGTAGATTTTCTTTCCATGGATATACAGCGTACTGCTGCACTAAAGAGCAAGGTTCTCGTACTTCACCCCGGCGCCCATGTAGGAGCGGGTCAAGATGCGGGCATCCGCAAAATAGCGGAGGGCCTCAATGAGATATTGGACAAAGACACTCCCTGCATCATCGCTTTGGAGACCATGGCGGGAAAAGGTTCCGAAATCGGCAGAAGCTTTGAAGAGCTGGCCGCCATCTTCGATAAAGTTATCCACAATGAAAAGCTGGGGATCTGCCTGGACACCTGCCATATGCACGATGCAGGCTATGATATTATCCATGGCTTTGACGAATGCGTAGAGCGCTTGGATCGATTGATGGGGAAGGATAAGGTAGCCGTCCTGCATATCAACGACAGCAAGAATCCATGCGGCGCCGGCAAGGACAGACATAGTAATATCGGACATGGGCATATCGGCTTTGATGCACTGTACTCCATCGTCCATAATCCTGCTTTCACGGATATACCCAAAATATTGGAGACACCTTATATTCCCTCAGCGGAAGACCCGTCCAGGCTGGTGCCCCCCTATAAAGAGGAGATTCAAATGCTGCGCAGCGGAATATTCACAGCCAGCCGTCCCAGAAGCGTTCCACCCTCTTTGCCACCAAATCAGCCGTAACTACTTCGAAATGTTCCCATTCCCGCGGGAACATTTTTTGATAGGAATGATTCAGGAATCGATCGTCCAAAAGTGCTACCAGCCCTACATCCTCCGCGGTCCTTATTACCCGTCCAGCCGCCTGCAATACCTTATTCATGCCCGGATAACGGTAAGCGTAGTCGAAGCCGCTGCCGCCCTTTTCATCGAAATAGTTTTTCAGGATTTCCCTTTCGTTGCAAACTAAAGGCAGCCCCGTACCAACGATAATAGCTCCGATCAAGCTGTCTCTCTTCAAGTCGATACCCTCGCTGAATATCCCTCCAAGCACACAAAAACCCAGCAGGCTCTTTTCATCCTCTATCTCCACATCCATACGAATCATCTGGGACAAATCGCAGTCGTCGTTCCACGCAAAACGGTTTAGGAATTCCTCTCTCGACCGTTCATCCATACGGTCCTCCTGAAGAATACATTCCACGCTTCCTTTATCCGCAAAATAGTCCTCAAATATCTCATATACCTTCTGCAAAAAAGCATGAGAAGGAAAGAATATCATATAATTTCCATGCCGGTTCTTCACGATCTCATGGATGTAGGAGGCAATATTGTAATATTCCATATCTGTCCGTCTCGTATATCTGCTTGTCACATCACTTCCGATAAAAAGCGCCTTTCTTTCAGGGTCGAACACTGACTTGGCATATACCTCGTAATCTCCTCCTTCGCCGCCCAAGAGACCTTTATAATACTGAATCGGAAGCAGGGTTGCGGAGAACAAAATAGTACTTCTTCCCTTCGCCATACATTCCCGTAGGTTCACCGCCGGATTCACACAAAAAAGCTTTAAATTAAAGCTTCCATCCTCCCGCATTTCCGAGTAAACGACGTAATTCTCATCCACCCTCTCATAAATATCAAGAAAGTGAGATACCGCGAAGTAAAAGTCCAAAATTTCTGCCCTTATCTCATTTTCATGTACCGCATGCCGGCCTTCATACTCCTCCAAATAAGTCTCCATCACAGAGCTAAGCCTCTGCAACGCCATAACAAAAGGTGAGATATACTCTTCAATCCGATAGTTTGTACACTCCCGCTTCAAAGCTAACAGCTCTTTGTTGCATTTCTCCAGATAATGCTCCATTTTGCCGTCAATCTCTTTTACGCTCTTCTTTAATTTCAGGAAATCTTCCTTGCAAAGCACTGCACTGTACATTTCCCTGCCGCGGTCAACCAGATTGTGGGCTTCGTCGATAAGAAAAATATAATCGCCCTTTACTCCATCCGCGAAAAAGCGTTTCAAATACACATGCGGATCAAACACATAATTATAATCGCAGATAACGGCATCGGAAAACAAGCTCATATCCAGACACAACTCGAAAGGGCATACCTGATGGGCCTTTGCATACTCTTCGATCGCCTCTCTGGAGAAATTGTCCGAGTGGGTCAACAAATCATATATTGCCTCGTTAATACGGTCATAATGCCCTTTCGCATACGGACAGTACTCAGGATTACATTCCGTTTCCTCCATAAAGCAGATTTTTTCCTTGGCCGTCAGTATCACAGACTTCATTTGCAGCCCTTTTCCCCTCAACAGCTGAAAGGTATCGTCGGCAACGGTTCTGGTAATGGTCTTCGCCGTCAAATAAAAGATCCTTTCGCCTAATCCCTCACCCAAGGCCTTAATTGCAGGAAAAACTGTGGAAATCGTCTTGCCGACTCCCGTAGGCGCTTCTATAAAAAGTTTTTTACCGTGGTAAATACTCTGATATACATAGGTCACCAGATCCTTCTGCCCCTCTCTGTACGGAAACGGGAAAGAAAGATCTTTAATGGACTGCGTCATGCTTCGCTTCCACTGGAACTCGAAGTCAGTCCACCTTTTATATTGCGTCAAGATATCCTCGAACCACTCTTTTAATTCCATAAAGGTATAGCTGGAATGAAAATACTTGATTTCCTCCGTATCCAGATTACAGTAGGTCATACGGACGCAAATTTCCTTCAGTTTATTTTTATCGGCATAAATATACGCATAGCACTTCGCCTGCGCCAGATGGACGGCGAAAGCCTCTTTGATTTTCTTAAGCTCCAGATAAGTCCCCTTGATTTCATCCACCGTTACCGGAGTCGCTTCCGTACCGTCTATGATTCCGTCTGCTCTGCCTTCTACGACAACAGTATATTCCTCCGTCTCATACGGATGCCTGAGAACTACCTCCGCATGATAATCGGACCCCATTCGCCTTTGTATCATCCTATGCACCCGGCTGCCTTCCTGCATCGCCTGATCCGGTGCCGTGGTCCTTCTATTATCGATATTCCCGGAACGCAGTACGAATTCTACCAGATTGCGGACGGATATATGTATTTCTTCCTTTTCCTTTTGTTCCATATTTATACCCCATATCCAATCTCTTCTCTCCAAATCCTCAACCAATATAATCCATTCCACAATAGCCCCATAGAACGGAAAAAATAGCGCATATATATCATTGCGGCGGTTATCAGGTCTACCATGTTCGGTTTGGCTGCGACCGCCTATGACGCTGGAAACCGCTAGCTGCCTTAACATAGCAACATACTGGAGATAATATGATGCTTTCTTCTGGAGCAGAGACAGTACTGAAATCATATTGTCCATCCTGCGCTTTCCAATTAAGCAAATCAGCATAGAATTTTGCGAGTCTTGATGGTTCTGTACAGTCCAAAACAATACCCTGTAATTTTACTTTTGGTGCCATAACATTAAACTCTCCTCTTGTTCTTGACTTAATAATTGAATTTCATTTCCAAACACT
>JAEWPN010000073.1 GCA_023399455.1 Bacillota bacterium | reverse complement strand
GAATTCCTTAGGAATTTTCTATTATACAAGTGGCATAAAATATACCACATAATAATAAGATAGTAAAAAGAATTTTAACGGGGATATTGTTATGAGTTCCAAAACAAAAATAGTTGTGCTCCATTTGAAAGAACTGATATACACCGGCATCTTTGCCGTTCTGGGGATTCTCTTTATCGTGCTTCTGATCATCATGTTCCTCCCCAAGAACAAGGATAACGACTCCAATATCATAAAGCCGGCGAACTCTTATATGCCCGGCGTTTATACGACTTCTCTCGTGCTCAACGATAACATAGTCGATATTGAGGTTACCGTAGACGAAACCAATATCAATAGTATCCGCATTGTCAACCTGGACGAAGCGGTTGCTACCATGTACCCTCTTATCGAGCCGGCATTCGAAGACCTCGTAACTCAGATATGCAAAAATCAGTCTTTGGATGGCATTACATATTCCGACGATAACAAATATACCTCCATGGTGCTGTTGGATGCCATTAAAGCTTCTCTGCAAAAGGCCGAATCGGCTGCCGCAGCTAATGCTTTGGGGGAGCAATAAAAATCCGGGAAGGAATCCGGTGAAACGGATTTCTTCCTAGTCCATTTTTTCCAATCGCTCGAGCCACAATTTTGCACTTGCGTCAGACGGCATGCGCAGATCACCCCTCGGCGACACGGCAACGCTTCCCACCTTCGGCCCGTCCGGCAGGCAGGAACGTTTGAACTGCTGTGCAAAGAACCGCCTGTAGAAAACCTTTAGCCATTTTAAAATTGTCCCTTTATCATACTGTCCTGCAAAGGACTCCTTCGCGATCCTATATATCTTCTCCGGCTCAAATCCGCATCGCAGCATGTAATATAAGAAGAAATCGTGAAGCTCATAAGGTCCGACCAAATCCTCCGTCTTCTGGGAAATAATACCGTCCACCGGCGGCAGCAGCTCCGGGCTGACCGGAGTGTCAAGGACATCCAGTAATATTCTCTTCAAACCTTCGTCTCCGCACGTATCTGCATAATATTGCACCAGATGTCTGACAAGAGTCTTAGGTACTCCTGCGTTCACTCCATACATGGACATGTGGTCTCCATTATATGTGGCCCATCCAAGCGCCAGCTCCGACATATCTCCGGTACCGATGACAAGAGCATTCTCTCTGTTAGCGATATCCATAAGTACCTGTGTGCGTTCCCTGGCCTGACCGTTCTCGTAGGTCACATCATGGTTATTCATATCCTGCCCGATGTCCCTGAAATGCAAGGTCACAGCCTCCCTTATATTTATCTCTTCCAAAACAGCTCCAAGAGCCTTTGCCAGCTTGCACGCATTGTCATATGTTCTGTCCGTGGTTCCGAAACAAGGCATCGTTACCGCCAGAATATTCTTTCTGTCAAATGACAGCATATCGAAGGTACGCACCGTGACGAGAAGTGCAAGAGTGGAATCTAATCCGCCCGAGACCCCCACTACCGCTTTCTGGCAGCCCGTGTGCTCATAACGTTTTTTCAGTCCGTAAGACTGAATGGACAGAATTTCCTCACATCTTGTATCCCTCTGTGCCTTATCGCTTGGAACGAAGGGCGCGCTGTCAAAGGAACGAGTCAGGGAAATCTCCTCCTTCTCAAACTTTGCGGGAATTATCGTATGTTTTCTGCTGCTCTCCGGAGTATACGTACTCATCCTCCGCCTCTCGTTAACTATTCTGTGTATATCGATATCGGCGTAAATAATTCCGTTCTTAAAACGCTTCGACTCCGCCAGAAGAGTCCCATTCTCCGCAATCAGATTATGTCCGCCGAATACTATATCCTGCGTGGATTCTCCTTCACCTGCGCTGGAATAGATATAACCCGAAATCATTCTCGCACTGGCAGACTTCACCAGCATCGTCCGGTATTCCCCTTTACCTACTGTCTCATTGGATGCGGACAGATTCACGATAATAGTTGCCCCCGCCATAACATGTTCAGCTGCCGGAGCCCCAGGGACCCACAGATCCTCACAGATTTCACAGCCAATCAAAAGTCCCTCGATAGCGACCCCATCGAATAAGATATCCGTGCCGAAGGGAACTGTTTTTTCCCCTTTTTCGCTTTGCAGAATGAAGGGAACCGCCTCTTCATTTCCGGGTGCAAAATGCCTTCCCTCGTAATATTCCGCATAAGTAGGAATATTCGCCTTCGGAATCAGCCCTATTACATTCCCACGGTGCAACGCTGCCGCCACATTATACAGCTTATTGTCTCTAACTAAAGGCAGTCCCACAAAAACAAGGGCATCCTTATCCGCCGTATGGTCAGCAAGAGTCATAAGCTGAGCCTTTGCTTCCTGTAAGAGAAGCTCCTGCATAAATAAGTCTCCGCACGTATAACCCGTAATACAAAGCTCCGGGAATACAATGATCTTCGCTCCGCTCTTTACTGCTTCATCCATCATCACACAAATCTGCTTAGTATTGTATGCGGGATCGGCCACTTTAATCCGCGGCGTAGCTGCTGCCGCCTTAATAAAACCGTGCTTCATAGCGCACCTCTCTTTTCTTTACACCTCAGTCTGATGAAATATTAATCGAGCATCTTCTTCAGCTCGTCCACCGAGAACGAATATGTCTTATTGCAGAAATGGCAATTCACTTCTACTTCTTTTCCCTCTTCAATCATTTCCTGAATGTCTTCTCTCCCAATACTCACTATCGCACGATGCACTCTCTCCTTAGAACAATCACAGGAATATCTGACCTCCATAGTATCCGTCACCTGAACATCCAAGTCAGCTAACAGCATTTGGAGCATTTGCTCCGGCGTATTTCCGGCATCCAGGGCTGCAGTAACCGAGCTGAATTTCGATAGATTATCCTCCAATATGCGGATCACTTCCTCGGAAGCGAAGGGCATCAGCTGCAGGATAAATCCTCCCGCCTGCTTTACCGTATTGTCCTTTTCCATCAAAACTCCGAGTCCTACGGAAGAAGGCACCTGCTCGGAAGTAACGAAATAATAGGTCAAATCGTCCGCAATCTCGCCTGTTTGCAGTGCCGTCTGACCGATATAGGGCTCTTTCAGGCCCATATCCTTGATCACGCTCAGATAGCCCTTTCCTACCGCGCCGCCTACATCCAGCTTTCCCACTGCATTGGCGGGCAGGATGACCTGTGGTTCATTAGCATAGCCCTTCACGTTTCCTTCCCCGTCGGCCGTCACCGTCATCCCCTGTAATGGACCGTCTCCTTTTACCTGAATCGTCAGCAGATCATCTTCGTTCTTTAGCATACTTCCCATCATCACGCTTCCCGTTAGAAGCCGTCCCAGAGCTGCCGTCACCACCGGGCTAGTGTTATGTATTTGTCTCATTTCCTCCACGAGTTCTCTCGTAGTTGCCGCAAAGGCGCGTATCTGCGCATCCGCTGCCGTCGCTCTTACCATATAGTCACTCATTAACATGTTCCTTTCCGCATTCTCTGGCTATTACATAAATGCGTTCACTCTCTTCCCATACATCGCCGCGTGTATCTGCATCGATGGCAGCCACGAATTCCATTCCCGCCTTTTCTACCAAAGAGCGCATCATATCTAAGGTATAACCCCTTTGATAATGAGTCTCCGTAAAACGGCGAAAGCTCTCGCCGTCCTCCTCCGTAACGCCGCGCTCCGTTGCTCTCACAAAAACCGTAAGGTCATATTCGTTGATTCCGCTGTCGCAATCGAAATAATTTTCCCAAATAAAACTGCAATCCTCTCTATTTTCAGCTATTGTTGCATCGCCGATAACTGTCTCGTACTTATATATCGTATTAAAATCAAAAATGAATACACCGCCCGGATAAAGGTAATTGTTCACCAATCGAAGAGTCTGCTCTATTTCATCCTCCTCCAGCAGATAGTTCATGGAATCGCATACGCATATGATTGCGCCCGCGGTTCCATACAATTCGAACTCCCGCATATCCTGATGAAGATACAGGATATCCTTCCCTGATTTTTCCCTTTTCGTGAGAGCGATATTCAGCATTTCCCTCGAATTATCGATTCCTATCATGTCGTATCCCGCCTCTGCAAGAAGCTGTGTCAGCGTACCTGTTCCGCAGCCCAGGTCCACCACGATGCTGCGCTCCGCTGCAGCCGCTTCCGTTATCTTCGGAACAGCGACTCCATATTCTCCAAGCAGCTCCAAAAGATACGCCGCCCATTCCTCATAAGGAGTATCGTCCATAAAGGTATCGTATACGCCGGCAAAATCAGTATATGTCCCCATCATGCTCAACCATGCCTTTCAGATTCTCCATCAAAATATCCATTTCCTCCGGCGTACCTATGCTTATACGCAGATAATTACCAATTCGCGGCTTGTCCCAGTAACGGACAAAAATATCCTTTTCTTTGAGATCATTGAAAATCTCTTTTGCCGGTATTCTCTCATGTGACGCAAAAATAAAATTAGCTTTGGAATCAGGGAAAGAAAAGCCCAGTTCCTTCAATCTCAGCTTTATACTCTCTCGTGTATTTATAATCTTTTCCGTAGTTTCTTTAAAATATGCCTTATCCCTCACAGCTTCCGCACCGAGCAGAATAGCGGGAGTATTCATCGTATAGGAATTGAAGGAAAATTTCGCATTCTGAAGATAGCTGATGAGCTTCGGATTACCCATGGCAAAGCCGATGCGCATTCCCGCCATCGCCCGAGACTTCGAGAAAGTCTGTACGACCAAAAGATTATCATATTTATCGATCAGCTTAAGGCAGCTTTCCCCGCCGAAATCTATATACGCTTCATCGATGATGACCACACTGTCCCTGTTAGCCTCAATGATTTCCTCCATTGTGCTCACCTCTTCAAAAACACCGGTAGGAGCATTGGGATTCGGTATAATGATTCCCCCATTTGGCTTAAAATAATCCTCCTTACGGATAAAGAACTCATCATCTAAAGGCTGAAGCTCATAAGGTATACGGTAAAGCTCCGCCCATACATCGTAGAAGGAATAAGTAATATCGGGAAATAAAATCGGTTTGTCTGAACAAAAGAAGGTCAGAAACGCCATGGCGAGCACATCATCACTTCCCACCCCAATATAAAGCTGTTCCGGCAAGACGCCGTAATAGGCACACAGCTCCCCGGCAAGCTCTCCTATTGAAGTATCAGGATACAAGCGGAAGCTGTCGGTATCAATCTGCCGCAGTTTTTCCCGAACACCTGGGGCCGGAGGATAAGGACACTCATTAGTATTTAATTTAATGATATTCGCCTGTTTGGGCTGTTCGCCCGGCACGTAGGGCTCCACCCTTCTAACATTCTCTTCCCATTTCATATTCTGTCAACCTCGTTTTTTCTATTATATGATACAAGGGGCAAAAAGTCATGTGTTTCATGCTTGCATGAAAAAACATGACTTTGGGGGGCCCTTAGTTATTATATGCTCTCAAACAGTTATTCGCAAGAGCCGGCCGTCCATTTATTCGCCATACGGGCATACTCTGCGGCCTGCTCCTCCATTCCTATGCGCTTATAGCATTCCGCCATTCCATTCAAAGGCTTGTCTCCTCTGCATCGGATGTCCAACAGACTTTCCGATTCAAAAGCAGCATTATAGAACCATACCACCGCCTCATGGTAATCTTCCTCCGACATATAAAAATATCCAAGCTCCAGACAGATTTCCGCACACCCGTTACTGGCTACCGCCTTCATCGCATATTTATGGAACTTCAGCCTATCGCCCCTAAACCGTGCCGCTCTTGCCGCCACGCAGGCCGCCTCTCGTACTTCTTCCACAGACCGCCCCGTATCTTCACAGGAGGCTTCAAAGAAAGGCCCTGACAGAATTACATCCTCTTCGCTGCCCGCGATAAAAAGTTCCCTTGCGTAAAGATTATGGAGACGCGACGATAAATGCCCTTCTCCGCACACTCTTCGAAAAGCCTCCAAATCTCTCGCCGCATGACTTTCCTCCTGCTCATGAATGATCTCTATCTCGCTGTCAAAAACCAGCGGCTCCGTTCGCACAGTCTCATGAATCGGGTCGATCCAGGTGAAGCTCCTCACTCTTTTAAACAGTTTAGGTCTATATTCTTTATCGTAGTTATAAACCGATCCGTGCTTAAGCTGGTTGGTATAATACATCTGAACGATTTCAATTTCCGGCAGCAGCTCCTGTTTCAAAATACGGAATCTTTCCCTATTGATCTCGTCTAACAACTCATCCGCATCCACAGAATATATATATTCCTTCGAAGCCTTGGAAAATGCATAATTCCTGGCAGCAGAAAAATCATGAACCCACGTAAAATCATATATCTTATCCGTATACCTGGCCGCGATTTCCTTCGTCCCATCATCGGAACCGGTATCAACTATGATGATTTCATCCATTAAGTCAGCAACGCATGACAAACACCTGTCCAAAATCTTCTCTTCGTTTTTTACTATCATACAAAGGCTTATCGTTATCATCAGTTCCTCCTCCATTTTCTACATAATATAATTTACCGTTCAGGGGCGGAAAATCGGAAAGGGACAAATTCCCCTCCCTGCAAGGCACTTGACCGACGCGTACTGAGCGTACGCGGAACGAAAGTAACGTAGCAGGAACAAAAATTTGCCCTTATCCGACCGTGTGTATTCTTTACACATTATAGCACCTTTGACAGAAACTCCTGCAGTCTCGGACTCTTAGGATGATTGAAGAATTCCTGAGGTGTGTTTTCTTCCATTATAACTCCTTCATCCATGAAAAGTACTTTCGTGCCTACTTCTCTGGCAAAGCCCATCTCATGGGTTACGACCACCATCGTCATGCCGCTGTCCGCCAGCCCCTTCATAACATCTAAAACCTCGCCGACCATCTCAGGGTCCAGTGCGGAGGTAGGCTCGTCAAAAAGCATCACTCTCGGGTTCATTGCGAGAGAACGCACGATTGCCACTCTCTGCTTCTGTCCTCCCGAAAGTTGACTGGGATAGGCATCCGCCTTTTCCGTCAATCCTACTCTCTCCAGGAGCTTCAGCGCATTCTCCGAGGCTTCCTCCTTGCTCATCAGCCTCAGCTTAATGGGAGAAAGAGTAATGTTATTCATAATCGTCAGGTTATTGAACAGATTAAAATTCTGGAATACCATCCCCAGATGTTGCCTTACTTTATCTATATCGGTCTTCGTATCGGTAATATTAACTCCGTCCACCCATATTTCTCCGCTGGTAGGAGTCTCCAACAGATTCATACAACGAAGGAATGTACTTTTCCCGGAACCGGACGGTCCGATGACCACAACCTTTTCTCCTTGGTGCACGTGATAATTCACTCCTCTTAACACGTGATTATTTTCAAATTTTTTATGCAGGTCCTTAACGATTATCACTTTTACGCAGCCTCCTCTCAAATTTGGCGAGCAGAATTGTCAATATCTTAATTACGATAAAATAAATCACCGCCGCACCTATAAGAGGCATAAACGCTTCGTATGTTCTGGAAGCGATCTGATTGGCTGCCCTTGTCAAATCGGTCAGACTCACATAACCGACGATTGCCGTCTCCTTTAATAACACGATAAATTCGTTTCCGATTGGAGGAAGCACATTCTTTACCGCCTGCGGAATGATGATGTATATCATCGTCTTCGCTTTTGATAAGCCGAGGGAACGGCCTGCTTCCATCTGTCCGTTATCCACGGCAAGGATTCCTGCGCGCACGATTTCCGCCACATAAGCGCCGCTGTTAATACCGAAAGACAAAATCGCAACAATTACGCCATTCTTACTATTCGCCATTATAATGAACCACATGATCATCAGCTGGAGCACCGAAGGCGTTCCCCTGATGATATCTATATAAACATTGGCAATCACTGCCAATATCGATTTCTTTCCATTTCTTCTGACCGACAGCTTCATAAAAGCTAATAGCGTGCCGATAATCATACCCAATATCGCCGCAAAAAAGGCGATTTCCAACGTAACTCCCAATCCGTTCAAATATAATTTCCACCGGTCTCCGGTGACAAATGCGGCCTCAAACATTGCTGAAGCCTTCTCGAACCATGCCTGCATATTTTCTCTTTATCCTTTCCTATCGGATATTTTATCCAGTACCCCTTTAACCTACTCTATATTTTAATGAGGATAGCGGGTATTCCGCTATCCTCCAAATCATACAACATCTGCCGCCCTATCCGGTACATTAGTTCTCTTCTATGTACTGGCTTACTAAGGAATCGAAGGTGCCGTCGTCAATCAATTCCTGCAATGCATTATTGATCTGTTCTACTAACACGGTATCTCCCTTCGGCATAGCAATCGCATAATCCTCTGCTTCAAAGCCGAACTGCACCCCGTCCACTGCCGTTACCTGGCCTTCGAATTTGGATTCGAATACCATGGCAGGATTCTTGTCGATGATAACGCAGTCAAGTCTTCCGTTGATCAGATCATTGACAGCGTCCACTGCCTTGTTATATTGGGATACCGTAGCATCCTCAATCTCCTCCGCAATGAAATCGCCGGTAGTTCCAAGCTGTACGCCAATCGCCTTACCCTTCAAATCATCCGCAGTTGCGATCGCTGAGCCTTCCGGCAAAATCACATACTGAACGGCGGTATAATAAGGATCGGAAAAATCCACACTGGCTTTTCTCTCTTCTGTTACCGTCATGCCTGCGATAGATACGTCTATCTTGCTTCCGATGGAAGAAACAAGGGAAGCGAATTCCATATTGTCAACCTGAACCGTAACGCCCAGCTTCTCACCGATTGCATTAATCAACGCAATATCGAAACCATCCGGTTCCCCGGCATCATTCACGTACTCGAAGGGCGGGAACTCTGCATTAGTACCTACATTTAACACTCCGTCCGCTAAAGCTTCGGACACTGCTGCTGTATCCTCTGTGGAAGTCTCTTCCTGTGCTGTATCCTCTGCGGGAGTCTCCTCCTGCGCTGTTTCTTCAGCCTGCTCGGTCTGTGCCGTTTCTTCCGGAGCCGCTTCCTGCGCCGTGCTTCCGCATGCGGTCAAAAGGGACATACTAAGTACTGCTGCCATCATTGCTGCTAACCATTTTTTCATAATATAACCTCACCTTTCCCGTAGCCCGCAGACTCCTCACTGCGACTACATTTTCACTTTAACTATACGTCAGCATAGCATGTTCACTCCTTAAAATCAATAATTAATATGCGTATTTTATGATTTTTTTGCATCTTTATACATACGTTGGTAGCCTAAGAGGTATTTCCTCATCGATCCAGACAGAAATCCTCTTCCCTCCTGCTGTAACGAGCAGTTCCTTGCCTTTATTCCTTTTGGTAAACAGATGTCCCGGTCTGAGGCTGTACTGTCCGGTATTGGATTGCTCCAATATCATGAGGGGAATGGTTACTTCAAAGCCCTCTTCCTTCTTTTTCACGATGCAGCTTCCTGCATAGCGCATTTTTTCCTCTCCATCGCTGTGATATATCCTGATAGTTCCCATAAGAAGGTACATCAGCCATAGGATTCCTGCAGTGCCTGCCACGCTTCCCATAGTGAATGCCGCTGCTTTTATAACGGGCATGCCGGTATTTTTATCCTTTATTGTTTGAATTTCCATTTCCTCCTCTTCAGGCTCAGCAGCAAGAGGTTCCTGTTTTATGATTTCCTCTTTCTTTTGTACCTTCGGAAGTTCCCTCGTTAAAGGCTTTGTAAGATTTTCACCTTGAGAGGATGCCTTCTTTTTTATCGCCACACCGGAAGATCCTGATTTGTTCTTCCCGGGAATTTCGGCAGTTCTTATTTCGGCATGAGGCCTTATCTCTTCTTTACTTTCTACGCTGTTCGCTTTATCTCCGCTGCTACTGCCGTGATCGTCTTTACCATTTTCCTGATCACCGCCTTGTTCTGTTTCCTCTTCCGGCTTCTCCGATTCACTCTTTTCAATTATAAGCACCTTTTTTGAAGTATTCCCACAGACATCCCGAACTGCTATTGTAAGGTTCCTTTCTTCGCTCCGCTCTTTCTCATTCTCTTCACTTATCTCATTCTCATACGCAGCACTCCACGTTCTCCCGCCGTCATAAGAATACGCCTCATCTGCCAAGCCACTCCCTTCATTTCCATCTGGCTGCAAATCCTTTGCGCTTATACTCACTACTTTAGTTTTGCTGTCATAACAGGCACTTTCTATGATGGGAGCCGTAATATCTATTTTTTCTATATGTATGGACAGGCTAAGCTCCGAAAGTTCGATATCCTCATTGCATGCCTGCAGCCTGACCGTATAGTCACCATTTTCTCTTACTGCTATGGAACTGCCCTCTTTAAACTTCACTCCGTTCTTTTCCCATATAAACCGAGGTTCCTCCCACTGAAGAAAGCCTTCTTCTCCCAGCTCTATGCAGGATGCTTCCAACTTCTTCGGTTCTGTGGTCCAGCCGCTCCTGCTGTTTATAATTGATAGAAACGCATAGGCCGTTTCTTCTTCCTTACCGCAGCTCTTAACATAATGCTCTATTGTATCCTCTGTCTTTTTACAGCCAAGGGTATAGGCGTCTATACTCTTCTCATCCTTTCCACAGCTTCTTTTATAGGAGTCTATACTTTTTTCGGTCTTTCCACAGCTGTTCTGATAGCTTTCCACCGTCGATTCCGTCTTGCTGCATCCTAAAGCCCACGAGTCTACCGTCTGAGCCGTCTTGCTGCAGACCAGCCGGTAACCCTCTATTGTGCCCTCGTTCTTGCTGCACACCACTCTCTGATAGCTATGGGACTTATTGAAGTGCTGGCAGGTCCAGCACATGTAATGGGTTGCGCTGGTGATTCCCTCTCCGCATGAGGAATGTCTGTAATTTCCGCTTATTTCCGCGAACTGCGTATTTCCGTGATGGCTGCAGTAGTCGTTCTGCGTCCGAAGAACTTGCTGATTCCCCACAAAAGTCATCGTACATTCCTCCGTAGCATAGCATGTGCCGGTATGCTGATGATATACCGGTTCATAGCATGCTCCGCCGTTTCCTTCATTGCCGGAATGTATGTGATATGCGGGAATTGTATAGCAGCCTCCTCCTGAAGCAGCCGTTCCGCTATGTACATGCTTTACCGGAGTAGCATAGCATGCCCCTCCTGTCTGAGAGCTGCCGCTGTGAATGTGAAAAACTGCTTCCTTGTAACAGCCTCCTTCCGCCGTGGTATCCCCCGTATGGACATGAAATACGGGGACAGTATAACACCCTCCTTCTTCTGCTGCACTTCCTGCATGCACATGACTTACCGGCTCCCTGTAACAACCGGTTCCCTCCTTAGCATCTCCCGTGTGTATGTGATGGATTTCCTTTGTAACCCTTTCCTTCTCCTCCGCTCTTACCTGAACTGGTAAAGCGCATAGCAACACTGCTGCCAAAAAACATGTTCCAATTCCTAACCCTATGAATCTTAATCTTATATATCCTTTCATGGTATTTATTTCCTCCTGAGCCGCATTGGCTTACTTCTATATTTATAGGCGCAAAAAACCTATCTACAGGAGTTGATTTCCCAATAGATAGGTTCACAATGTTTATAATTTATCCCGCACATAGTTATAGAACAAATATAACACAGTATGCGGTCCACCGTCTACTAAAACATAAATAAATATTTTACCTTATCAATCGATGGTATCCCTTTTCAGATACCTTACCAATCAATAACGGTATTACAATTCCCGCCGCCATATAAATCCATCTGCTCACATCCATACCATTCAATAGGTAAATATAATTAACGTCCGTTAAAAATGCCGCCTTATCGAAATCCGCGCACCACGGAGTGAATAAGGATAGCGCAAAGAACGCCTCCTTTACGAGAAAAAGCGCTAAGATGTGGTGCATCATAATCCCATAGGTATTTTCCCCTATTTGCCGGATTCCCCTAAGTTGAGGCAGCAGGGGCGACAGAATCTTTGATACCCGCAGCCAGAACGCAATACCTGTCACCATCGTCACAAAGGGAATGACCGGTCCATTGGCAAAGCTCGCGCACCATACCGTGCTATAGGCTAATCCTGCACAGGAGAACGCCACAACAAGCTGTACAATGAATAAAACGGAAAAGTAAATACCATTTGGCAGCGTATCCTTCCGTTCCAGCTTTTTCTTATATAACTGCCCCAGTTCAAAGGCCGGAAGCATAAAAAGGATTCTTCCCGGAAATTTATAATATCCCCAGACATGCCCTCCTATGGCAAACCATACCGTCAGTATTCCTGCCAGAAGAACAGCGGCCATAATCAGATATTCCTTGTTAAGCCGTATAGCGGTAAGAACCCTGCGCATGCAAACATTGATTACCTCCACAAGAAACAGCGCACAAGCAGCCGTGCGGCTTTCCGCCTTATATATGCTCCAATATGCACTTCGTCGTCTTCATTATAAAAATAGCCGGAAACAAACAGAAATATCGCCACATGATACGAATAATATGGGAACAATCCTCCCAAATCAAATATCTGAAAGTCCGCATGCCCCGCTACTATTAAGATGATTCCTATAGCGGAAAGAATACGAAATGTATCATTATCTCTCTTCTTCTCCATCCCTATCCCCCTGATTCCATATATTGGCCACAACATTATTTCTTCGGAAAACAATCGCTTACAGACGAGAAAACAGATCGCTAATTTAACAGCCTCTCAAACTCCTCTTCCGGCATCGGCTTAGCAAAATAAAAGCCCTGAATAGTGTTGCAGCCCAGTTTCCTAAGGAATTCATACTGTTCCTCAGTTTCTACCCCCTCCGCCGTTACTTCCATATGAAGGGCCTGTGCCAGCTCGATAACGCTGGTAATGATTTTCTGCCCTTTAGGGTCATCGAAATCATCCACAAAACTTTTATCCAGCTTTAAGACATCGATAGAAATAGATTTTAGCATCATAAGAGACGAGTAGCCCGTACCGAAATCGTCCATCAGTATGCGGAACCCCATCGCATGCAGTCTGTCGATGATCTGGCATAACGCTTCCTGATTTTCAAAGATGGCACTTTCCGTCAGCTCAAGCTGCATATACTTCGCAGGCACCTTTGCATCCTCCACCATCTGCACATATTCCTCAATAAAGCTGTCGTTGTACAGATGCCTTCTGGAAAGGTTGACGGAAACAGGAACCACCTCTTTACCTGCCTCCAGCCACTCCTTCTGCTTTTTACATACCTCCGCGAATATATATTTATCCAGATAACTGATGAAGCCTTTCTTTTCTGCCAAGGGTATGAATTTGCCCGGCATAACGGTAGAACCGTCCGCCTTCCGCCACCGCACCAGGGCCTCGGCTCCCACCAGTTTTTTCGTCGTCACACTGTACTTAGGCTGATAATAAACAATGAATTCCTCATGCTGCAGAGCAAGCTTCATCTGGTCCTCCAACAGCTTTTCCTGAAGCATCCTTTGCCTGAAATCATCGTCATAAAAAGCATACTGCACATCGTCCTGCCCTTTTATAGAGGAATGAGCCATGGTCGCATAGTTCATCATGTGCTGGATATCCTCAGTCTTGTCTTTCACGATATAAATGCCGAAGGAAACCTTCAGTATATAATCATTTATCGTATCGGGATAGTTTTTCTGCAAGGCCTCCAAAAATCCCTTAATGCGCCCGTCCAGTTCTTCTCTGCTGTCGAAGTACCAAAGTGCCACAAACTTGTCAGCTATACGCCTCGCATAAATCTCATTTTCCTTGCTGTACCTTCTGCACATCTGCCATATATAGCGCAAGGTCTCATTCCCTTCCTCATAACCGAACAGCTCGTTGATTATCTTGAACTGATCCACATCCATTACGATATACGCCGTATTGGTGTCTGCCTCCTTCAATCGTTTCTTGGCTTCGGCACTAAAGCGCGCAAAAGAATAGCCGCCGGTCACATTGTCCACATACAAAATATTGGACAGCTCCTTTTTCTTCTTCTGCTCCGTCTTTATGATATATAATATGAAGGAGGCGAAGATAGCCCCCAACACCCCGCAAAGGGCATAAGTAAGAAGCATAATGAAATCTCTGGTGGAGTCCATTACGCCGGAGGGGACCACATTCAGAACATACCAGTTCTTAATCTGAAGCGGCGAATAATACATGTATTTATCTATCTTATTATGAAACCGGATATATCCGCGTTCCTGGTTTTCCAGATCCGCGTGCATCTCATCCACCGCTTCCGCATTGGAACCGGAAGCTGCGCCTAACGCCTCATATATGTTATCATATCCCTTAAATCCGGTAGAATTGGTGGTGTTCATCACAATGTCGCCATTTTCTTCTATGATATAGGAATATCCTTTTCCATCGAAAATAGAAACAGTGAACAGATTCTGTATCTCCGCAATTCTATGCGTAGTAAAAACTACCGCGCATACACTTCCGTCCTCATAAATCGGCATACTGAATACGACGATGTCCTCTCCGTTGTCCTTATCCTGAAGCCGTCCCGATATCCCCCTTTTTCCCCGCAAACTATCCATAAAGAATTCTCTGTCGCCCAGATTTAGATTCTTTTTATCCGTAGTATAAGCTTGTCCATCGGGCATAATGATTCCCATTCGTTTTACGGAATAGCGCTTAGCCACCTTTTCAAGCTCTGCAACCGCTTCTTCCGGATTAAAGCCGTTCCTTACGGAGAGCCTGTCAGACACCTCTTCCAGCAGAATGAATTCTCCCTCTACCTCCTTATTGAGTATGACCACACTCTGCTCGGATGTTTCTTTCAAAACTCCTATGATTTCATCGTTCAGTTCTTTTTCCAATATATTCACATAAAACAATAAGATACCGACCAAAACGCTGCAAAGGAATATGCCTATAAACAATCTCTTCCAAATCTTCACAAACTTTTTCATATGTAGTGTTTCCTCCGCACGGCGCCGGTTTTTTCTTCCATAATTCAGCTGCAATATTTACCATATTACCATACATTATCGCACCATACAAGAATACAAAAGGGGATACCGCCTGCATATATATCATTCACTGAGGCCGGCCCGAAAAATTGAAGAGGTATTTCCCACATGAAAAATGTGGACAAAAAGCGTCATACCGTCATCAATTTTTAATCTGCCTGCCTTCTATATCCATATGATAATGGTCCTTGTATATGAGCTGGGAAACCGGTACGAATTCGTAGCCTTGGTTTTTCAGCTCCGTTATTAATTTATCCAAAGCGTCCACGGTATACTTCGCTCCGTTATGGCACAGGATAATGCTGCCGTTTCCCAAATGCTTGTTCTGTGTAACCTCCTTAATAATTGCGTTTATACCGTAATCTTTCCAGTCAAGGCTATCCACATCCCATTGAACGGAATAGTAGCCGCACTTTGCCGCACTGCTTATAACTTTATTATTATAGTCTCCGTAGGGCGGGCGGAACAGATTCATTTCATAGCCGGTAAGCTCCTGAACCTTCCTGTGGGCTTCCATGATTTCCTCCTCGCACTGGGTCTCTGATAGCTGAGACATATTTTTATGACTGTCACTATGATTTCCCAGATCATGCCCTGCCGCAAGAATTGCTTTCACATCATCAGGATAAGCATCTACCCAGCCGCCCGTCATGAAAAAGGTGGCATAAATACCATGTTTTTCTAAAATTTCCAATATTTTTTCCGTGTCCTCGTTTCCCCATGCCGCATCGAAAGAAAGTGCGAGCTCCTTCTTCTGCGTTTCTACACAGTAAATAGGAAGCTCTCTTCCATTCACACTGCTGCTGACAGTAACGGAACCCGGCAGGACTGCTGCTGCTCCTTTTATGATAGCCAATGTCGCCAGCACAAAAACCGCCGCCTCCACTCCTTTTATAATCAGCATACTTCTATACGCTTCTTCCGATTGTCCCTCTTCTCGTTTCGGAAGCATCTTCCATATTTTCTTTTTGATTCGTTCCACATATCGCTTCATACGCATAAACACCCGGCATAACTGTTGTTACAGTATATGCCGGGCATAGGTTGTCATATGTTTTTTCTAAGTATGAGTATACTAATTAGTATGCAGCAAATGATGAGACTTCTCCGATAGCGGCTCTCCCAAAAATTCCTCATACAGCCGCTGTATAGTAGGATTCTCGTGGGAATATCTAAGACTCCTTTCCTCATCCAGCTCATACAGCTTGGCAGAACGCTGCGGTGTCATCTTTACGTCTTCCCAAATAGGCTGTCCTCCGCCTCCTACGCAGCCACCGGGGCAAGCCATGACCTCTACGAAATCGTAATCCTTTCTTTTTTCCATAATATCATCCATTAGAAGTCTGGCATTCTTGAGCCCGCTTACCGTACAGGTCCGAACCATAGTGCCGTCCACGAAATAGACCGCTTCCTTTTGTCCCTCTCCGCCCCGTACCTCACCAAAGCCCTTAGGGTCAGGATTATTCCCTGTCAAGGCAAATACCGCAGTCCGAAGCGCCGCTTCCATTACACCTCCGGTAGTTCCGAACAGAACCCCTGCTCCCGTATTCTCTGAAAGCGGGGAATCGAATTCTACTTCCTCTAACAGTTCCGGCTTGATATGCTCTGCCGTAATCAGCCGCGTCAGCTCTCTGGTCGTCAGCACGATATCCACATCCGGACCTGTCCCTGTCACATCCATTGCCGGTATCGCTGCCTCTCCTTTTTTGGCTACACATGGCATGACGGAGATACAGCATATTTTATCCGGCGACACATTTAGCTTCTGTGCAAAATATGTCTTCGCCACCGCACCGAACATCTGCTGGGGAGATTTTGCAGTAGAAAGTCTGCCTGCCGCTTGAGGATATTGGCTTTTCATAAAACGTACCCATGCCGGACAGCAGGAGGTGAACATAGGCAGTCCGCTTTCCTTGATTTCGGGCAGCCTTTTTAACAGCTCATTGGCTTCTTCCATAATGGTCAGATCGGCAGCAAAGTTGGTATCGAATACATAGTCGAAGCCCACCTGCTTCAAAGCCGCCGCCATTCTCTTCTCAGTTGCCACATCCTCCGGCAATCCCAGCGACTCCCCCCATGCGGTACGCACTGCGGGAGCAATCTGGACTATGGTAATTTTCTCCGGATCGGCCAGGATATCGAACACCTTTGGAATGTCATTGCGCTCTCTAAGTGCGCCGGTGGGACAATGTGAGATGCACTGACCGCACATGCTGCATTCGGTATCCTCGATATTGCGATGACCGGACACATCAACCGTAGTACGGGAACCGGTATTTTGCACATCCCAGATATGTAAGTCCTGAACTTTATCACAAACCTGTACACAGCGCATACATTTAATGCACTTCTTAAAATCTCTTATCAGAGGATAATCCTGATTCCAGGGCGCATCCTCTACTACTTTCGGATAGGATATTTCAGTAAGCCCCAAGTCGTTAGCCATCTTTTGAAGGTTACAGTTGCCGCTTCTGACACAGGTCGCACAATGGCAATCGTGCTGGGAAAGAACCAGTTCTACATTGATGCTTCTGACTGCACGCACCTTAGGTGAGTTGGTATAGATTACCATTCCCTCCTCTACCGCGTTATTGCAGGCTGTGATGAGCTTCCCCTTCCCCTGCATTTCTACCACGCAGACTTTACAAGCGCTGATTTCATTGATTCCCTCCAGATAACACAGGTGCGGAATCATAATTCCTGCATGGGCCGCTGCCTCCATGATAGTGGTTCCTTCTTCCACACAGATATTCCGATTGTCAATTTTCAAATTTACCATATCGCAGCCCGGCCTCCTTTCAAATTTCCATAACCGTAATGGTCACAGCGCAGACATCTGCCCGCTTCCTGTTCCGCTTCCTGCTCCGTCATGGTACATTCTATTTCATTGAAGTCATTCTTTCGTTTGCCCGCTTCGCGCTCCCTCAGATTGATTCTGCCGCAGGGCTCCTTATCCTCGTAATTCACCTGAGGGATTTCTACATCACAGCTAATGATGTGATGATAGTCCAGATACTCGTCAATGTTAGCTGCGGCGACCTTACCCGCAGCAATGGCCCGAATAACGGTAGCGGGGCCGGTCACACAGTCACCGCCGGCAAAAACACCGGGGATCTCACGGAATCCGCTTTCGCTCAGGGCATCGATAACCCCTCTTTTTACCGGAACTCCTGATTCCTGGAAATGGTGCGATTCGATTCCCTGACCTACGGCAACCACAACAATATCACAAGGTATCCTTTCCAATTCTCTATCGGCACGTACCGGACGGGCACGTCCCCATGCATCGATAGGACCGATGATCTGGGGTTCGATCCAGACAGCAGTAACATTCCCTTTTGCATCCGCTTCAATTTTGATAGGCGCATTGAGGGGATAAAGCTCAGCGCCTTCGGCTATGGCTCCCTCGACCTCTTCGGGAAGAGCTGTCATATCCTCCTGTCTTCTTCGATAGGCAATCCCTACCTGCGCAGCACCAAGGCGAATCGCCGAACGAGTACAGTCCATGGCGACATTGCCGCCGCCCACGATAATGACCCTTTTTCCGGTAAAATCGGGAGGGTTGTTTTCTCCGATACTTCTAAGCATTTCTACAGCGGAAATCACGCCCGCCGAATCTTCTCCTTCAATGCCCATCTTTTTATCGATATGTGCGCCGATAGCGATATATACGGCATCGTATTTCTTCCGCAGTTTATCTAATGAGATGTCGTCCTCTTTTTTTCCAACCTTTTTCCCCGTATGCACTTCCACACCCGTAGAAAGAATCGCTTCAATATCTTCGTCAAGACGTACTCTTGGGAATCTATAGTTCGGAATACCGTACCTCAGCATGCCTCCCAGCTTTTCCTTTTCTTCATATACTACGGCATGATGGCCCATGAGCTCCAGATAATAGGCCGCCGATAATCCGCCTGGTCCTCCTCCTATGATAGCTACCTTTTTGCCTGTAGAGGGTGCTTTCTCAGGAACGGGTACGGTGTTGGCACGGGCGTTGTCAACTGCCATGCGTTTCATGCCGCGGATGTTCACGGAGCTGTCGATCATGTTACGACGGCAGCGAGCTTCACAAGGATGTTCACAAATCAATGCACAGGCGGTAGGGAAAGGATTGTCTTTACGAATCAGCGTTACCGCATCCGCATACCGCTTTTCTCCTACCAGCGCGATATATCCGGGGATATCCACACCAGCCGGACACAAAGCCACACACGGCACAGGCTGTGTAATGCCGTAGGAACATTTTCCATGCTCAATGTGATAGACATAGTCCTCACGGAAACCTTTTAAACCTGCTAATACCATGCCTGCTGCCTCATAGCCTATAGCACAATCGGCAGAATCGGCAATACTGCTCGCCGTCCTCAGCATTAAATCCAATGTGGCTAATGTGGCTCGATTTTCCAGCACATCTTCCAACATCTTCGAAAGCTGCAACAGCCCTACGCGGCAGGGAACACATTTACCGCAGGTCTGGGCATGGCATACTCTCAAAAAAGATAGTTGTAAATCCACCGGACATAACCCCGGAGGACTGGCGACGATATGTCTTTCCAGATCCTTGTACAGCCGCTCCACTGTAAGCTGGGCCTGATTGGGGGTACTAATTCTTAATCGACTCATCCTTTCTCCTCTCTGCATTAAAACAAATTTCCTTTGTTTATACTTGTACAAAATAACTATAAGGTATGTACTTACCTATATCTTAATTATAATTAAGTCACAAAAAAATTGCCTTGTCAACATATCCCGACACTTTATTACTGAAAACGGAGTGAACAGTAATGTCATTCACACACAAAAACACCCGGCATAACTTTTACAGTATATGCCGGGTATCGTCTGTCATATGTTTCCTATCCGTTTATTAAGTTAAGTACACCCTGAAGGCTTTGGTTCGCCTGTGCCAGCATGACCTTTCAATACCTGCAAATAATCGTTTCATCTTGCATATAAGCGTATATGTCTTAAAGTCTCAGCAGTCTTCTTGTGCCAGGCCGTATTTCTGAGAAATACGTATCAGCAGCTCCACGATCTTCTCCATAGATTCCACACAAATATATTCGTACTTTCCATGAAAATTATGCCCACCCGTGCAGATATTGGGGCAAGGAAGCCCCATGAAGGAAAGCCTCGCACCGTCAGTGCCGCCTCGGATCGGGATGACTATGGGTGTCACGCCGATTTCCTCCATGGCTGCTTTGGCATTATCTACCAAGTGCATATTCTTCTCTATGATTTCTTTCATATTATAATAAGAATCCTTTAAATCAATGACTACAGTGCCTTCTCTGTATTTCTCGTTCAGAAAGCACCCTATCCTAAGAAAGTTTTCCTTTTTCTGCTCAAATTTCTCTTTGTCATGATCACGTATGATGTATTCGGAAACCGCTTCTTCCACATTTCCTGTTAACGAATCCAAGTGATAAAAGCCCTCGTACTTCTCCGTATACATAGGATTCTGAAATGCGGGAAGCATAGCTTGAAATTCCTGAAGTATAAGCAAAGCATTTATCATCTTATTCTTGGCATCGCCGGGATGTACGCTCCGGCCATATGCGGTTACTTTTGCCCCTGCCGCATTGAAGTTCTCGTATTCCAGCTCCCCCAGTCTGCCGCCGTCCACCGTATAAGCATAATCAGCTCCGAATAAATCCACATCAAAATAATCGGCTCCGGCTCCCACTTCTTCGTCCGGAGTAAAACCGATTCGCAGTTTTCCATGAGCGATTTCCGGATGCGTCAGAAGGTACTGCGCCATAGCCATGATTTCCGCGATTCCTGCTTTATCATCGGCTCCTAACAACGTAGTTCCGTCCGTCACGATCAAGCTTTTTCCAATATAATAGGAAAGCTCGGGGAAATCATTCGTCCGCATCACTACGTTCTTCTCCCCATTCAGAACAATGTCGCCTCCGTCATAAGTCTCCACGATACGGGGCTTTACGCCCGCCCCCGTCACTGCCGGAGAAGTATCCATATGGGCGATAAATCCTAGAACCGGAGCACTCTCCAACCCCCTCGATGCAGGAATGGACGCATATACATAGCAATATTCCTTATCCAGAGTTATTTCCTCTGCGCCCATTTCTTCGAGCTGCTCTACAAGCAGCTTCGCCAAATCGAACTGCTTTGCCGTAGAGGGAGTAGATGCCCTCCCGTCTTCGGACTGGGTATCTAATCGTACATATTTCAAAAAGTTATCTACTACTGTCGACATGCTGCTCTCCTTAGGTCAATTCTTTATTTTGCGTAGGTTCTAAGCTCCTGCGCCAGCTCATGTATCGATTCCAGCATACGCCTGCACTCTACCATCTGGCCCACAGACTCCTCAGCGGACTTCACGCCCTCCTGCGAAGATGCCGCAACTTCTTCTCCTGTCGCCGAAAGCTGGGAAATATTGTCGGAAATTACTCCGGTAGCCTGCATAATGTCTTCCATAGTCTGCTCCAGGTTATTGATACTTCCTGCAAGCTCAATTACTTCATCGTTAATCGTCTCGAATTTCTCTTTCGTGACCTCTATCATCTTCGTTTGCTCGTTAATGAAACCTACGGAATGATCCAAGCTCTCCGACGCACTCCTGGCATCCTCTATCAACTCGGAAATGATTCCCGTAATCCTCTCTGTCGCACCCTTCGTCTGATCCGAAAGCTGTCTGATTTCATCCGCCACTACAGCGAAGCCTTTACCCGCTTCTCCCGCTCTCGCAGCTTCGATGGATGCGTTTAAAGCGAGCAGATTGGTCTGGGAGGAAATATTCATAATATCCCCAACAATATGCTTCACTTCATCCACGCTGGTTGTCAGTCTGGCTGTGGCGCTTACCGTCTGGCGGCTTGCTTCCTCCACGCCCTTAGCCTGTTCCTTCAGGCTGTTGACAAGGCCTACACCCTCCGCTACGTTCTCAGAGGTAGTAAGAGATACCTCTGCTATCTTGGAGGTTTCCTTCCCTGCCACATCCGCACTCTCCTGAATGTTGGAGCACATCGCCGCCTGCTCCTGAATGGATTGCGCCGTGCTCTCCGTACTTTCCGCAATGTTCTGCATAGCGGAGCTGTTGGAATTCACGCTTTCCTGAAGCCGCTTTAACAATTCATTGGCACGCTCGAAATCCACGCCTATATTATCCGCAGTCTGGACCATTTTATCCGCTGCCTTCGCCTGTTCTTGGGCTACTGCACTGATGCTGTCCATCTTTTCTTCATTAAACTGCTGTATCAGCTTCAGCGACACATAGGCAGTCGCACATATGATAAGCGATATTCCCCAGCGGATAACAGTGTCATCCCATACCAGCCTTCCGGCCGCCACATCCTCTATTGTCCATATCGTATTACCGATGACTATGGCTATAGTACCTGCCACAGCAAACCGTACATTCAGATACATCATCGCCCCTATGATCATAGGAAAGGCATAGATATAAGTCGAAGAAAAGGTACTCACGGACATGAGCACGATAAAGGTCAGTGCTCCCGACCCGGTCAGCACGGAACCGCATATCCTTCTTCCTTTGCAAATCATGAAGCCGATGATACTGACTATTAACAGCACGATCGGAGTGAACAAGCCAATGTAATTCTGAAGCTGTGCACTCTCTCCTCTCACATCATTTAGCATGGATACCGCGCTGAAAATAAGCGTACATGCTATAATCACAAAAACTTTCTTATCAATTCTTAGGTATTGTTCTCTTGTCATCTGCTTATCCTCCACCATTACTAATGCTATAATACACCCACTAAATAATATAACACTATATAGAAGAAAATTAAAGAAAAATTTCCCATTTACCGTATATTTCGATTTTTTTCTTTCCTAATTTTCAATTTTCATATTTGGAAAATTTTTGTGTACAAATATACACTTTTCATATATAATATAGATGCAAATTGATAAGGCTTAAATAAAGAGGGAGCAACCGTCATTTATATGGATTCTTTGCGATATATCCAACTAGATTATGTTTCATACGCTAAGAATTGAAATGGCAAGATTTTTATTGTATCGGATAAGGTTACAGTAAAAGTCTTTTTATCATGCTTCTCCTCTAATATTAAAAACACTAAAAACAATTGTAATTTAAGAAATTACACACTTTTAAGGAGGTATTATTCATGGACAGCGACCCTGTCGCCCGAACGATTACTTTACAACTTTTATTTCTAGTATTTTTAACACTGGTGAACGCGTTTTTCGCAGGAGCCGAAATGGCTGTAGTTTCCGTCAATAAGAACAAAATCAAGCGGCTGGCAGGGGGAGGCAACAAGAAGGCGGCTTTGATACTTCGCCTTTCGGAGAATTCCACTAGTTTTTTATCTACCATTCAGGTAGCGATAACGTTCGCGGGCTTTTTCTCCAGTGCATCCGCAGCGACAGGTATTTCTCAGATACTCGCAGGTAAAATGGAGGAGCTTAGTATTCCCTATAGCGGAACGCTCGCTGTGGTAATCGTCACATTGATTTTGTCCTACTTCACACTTGTCTTCGGAGAACTGGTGCCGAAGAGAGTGGCATTGCAGAAGGCGGAGGGATTCAGCCTCTTCTGTGTAACTCCTATTTACTATGTATCCATTGCCATGGCGCCTTTTATCAAGCTTCTTTCCTTATCTACCAATGGATTCCTTCATCTCATCGGAATGAAGTCCGCTTCTCTCGAGGAGGAGGTATCCGAGGAGGAAATAAAGTCCCTTTTGGAAACGGGACAGGAAACGGGCGTTTTCAATGATATCGAGAAGGAGATGATCACTTCCATTTTTTCCTTCGATGATAAGAAGGCGAAGGAAGTGATGACCCCGAGGCAGGATATGATTGCTATAGATATTTCCAAGTACCGGGATGAATATTTGGACACCATATTGCAGAGCAGGCGTTCCCGTATTCCCGTCTACGACAAGAACATGGACACTATCATCGGAATTCTTTCCGTGAAGGACTTCATGATCAAGGCCAAGGAGCAATCCTTTACCAATGTAGATATAAGGACTCTTTTGCAGAAGCCTTATTTCGTTCCGGAGAACCAAAAGATCGACAAGCTTTTTCAGGAAATGCAGAAAAGCAAGATCCATATGGCCGTTTTGGTAGATGAATACGGTGGTGTATCGGGTCTCGTCACGTTAGAAGACCTGATCGAAGAAATTGTCGGCGATATTTGGGAAGAATATGAAGAAGCGGATACGGGTATTGTAGAGCTTTCTTCCGGCGCATACCACATTCCCGGCAGCATGCTCATTTATGATTTGAACGAGGAGTTACACCTTCACCTCACGAGCAACTGCGATACTCTGTCCGGATATTTAATCGAGCAGCTAGGGTATATCCCTGAGGAAGGCCAGCTTCCGCTTACCATTAAGACACCGGAAGCAAACTTTTCCATCACGGAGTTAAAAGATCGTGTCATTACTTCTGCTACGGCAGAAATAATAAATAAACAAAAGGAGAACGAATCATGAGTTTTATTATTGAAGGAATTATGTCAGTAACATGGCAGCAAATTGTTATGTACTTCGTCGGCGTTTTGCTGATCTGGCTCGCTATAAAGAAGGAATACGAGCCGTCACTGCTTTTACCGATGGGCTTTGGCGCCATTCTTGTCAACCTTCCCGCTTCCGGTGTAATCAATCAGGTGCTCGAAGGCGTAGGCGAAACCCACGGTATTATCCAGTGGTTGTTTGAAGTCGGCATTGAAGCTTCCGAAGCATTGCCAATCCTGCTCTTTATCGGTATCGGAGCTATGATCGACTTTGGTCCTCTGCTTTCCAAGCCTATCATGTTCTTATTCGGCGCTGCCGCTCAGTTCGGTATTTTTGCCGCTATCCTCCTTGCGACTCTTCTCGGATTCGACTTGAAGGATGCTGCTTCTATCGGTATCATCGGTGCTGCCGACGGCCCTACATCAATTTTGGTATCCCAGATACTACATTCCAAATATATCGGTGCCATAGCCGTGGCCGCTTACTCTTACATGGCCCTCGTACCGATCGTTCAGCCTTTTGCTATTAAGCTGGTTACGACGAAGAAGGAACGCCGTATCCGTATGGACTACAAGCCCTCTCAGGTTTCCAAATCCATGCGTATCGCATTCCCTATCATCGTTACCTTTATCGTTGGATTCATCGCTCCGTCTTCCGTTTCGCTCGTTGGTTTCCTTATGTTCGGTAACCTGCTTCGTGAATGCGGAGTACTCGGTACGATGTCCGATACGGCACAGAATGCTCTTGCTAACCTGATCACACTTTTACTCGGTATCACCATCTCCTTCAGTATGAAGGCTGCAGATTTCGTAAATACCGATACCTTACTGGTTATGCTGATCGGTCTTGCCGCATTCGTACTCGACACCATGGGCGGCGTGCTCTTTGCAAAATTTATCAACTTCTTCATACCTCACAACAAGATCAACCCTATGGTCGGTGCGGCAGGTATCTCCGCATTCCCCATGTCTTCACGTGTTGTACAGAAAATGGCTATGAAAGAGGACCCGGGCAATGTTCTTATCATGCAGGCTGCGGGTGCTAACGTATCCGGACAGATTGCTTCCGTTATCGCCGGAGGACTTGTTATTAACCTTGTAACCAACTACTTGAAGTAAGGAGGAACGTATTATGATGGACAATGTAATAATTGCTTTGGAGATTATGGGAAAAGGAATGGGCGGTATTTTTATCGCAACCCTTTTAATCATCGGTATTGCCATGCTTCTTTCCAAACTCACTGCCGGAACCGGCAAAAAAAGCGAAGAAAAAAAATAAATTATACATTTAAGTATTTTAAAGGAGGACGCTTGGCGTCCTTCTTTTTTATGATTTACTAGAGTGTCAAAAGTCCTTTTCGTCAACTTTCTCAGACAATCGAATCATAACCAAAAGAACGAATGCGTAAAGGACTTTTGACACCCTAATCAAGATTGCCCGCAAAAGAAAAACGGCTCAAAAGAACATTACGTCCTCCGAACCGTTTTCCCAAACAAAACACCTATTATTAAGCTACTGCGCTTTTATTTTATCACGAAGACGGCAGATTCTCAACTGCTTCTCACAATTTTCTACATATTACCTTTTTGGCAACCCTTTTCCATTTTATTTTTAGTTAATAATTTCCTCATTCTTTTCTAAGAATCATTAGTTTTGTTTAAGGAAATGAACACATCGAGTTCATATTTGTACCGTATACTAGAGTTATCAAAAGGAGGTGGATACCACAATATGCATAAAGAAAAAACACCACAAAGGATATCCATGACAGAAATGGTTTCATCAAACGATAACTGGAAAATGTATTCTCTCTTTCATGATTATTTCCTGGAATTGCTCTCTTACGAGAAGCAAAAAGTTTCCGGCTCCGATGTATGGCAGCTTAATTACATATAGATTCATGTTTCTCCCCTTTGTTACCCCCGCATATAATTATGCGGGGTTTTCTTATTGTTTCATCATATTCCTTCTGTACTCCTTGGGCGTACATGCGAAAAATCGTTTGAATACCTTGGAAAAGTTGCTGGGGCTGTCAAAACCGCACAGCGTAGATACCTCCGCCACACAGAGGACAGAGGCGCCTGTCAGCATGGAAGCCCCCTGCATCACCCTGTATTTCAGCAAATACTGTATGGGAGAAACCTGAATGACTCTCTGGAAGCAGCGCAGACATTCCCGCTCCCCTATATCCGCCGCCTGCGCTATCTGTGAGAGCTGTATGTTCTCGGCATAACGCTCATGGATGAAATCTAACATTCTTCGTATACGTATATCATCCTGACTGACCTGTGAATTATTCTCATCCATTTCTTCCTTATACTGGCGATACAGAAGCATACAAAACGAGGATAGATGCTCTCTCACCTCGAGCTCGTAGCCAAAACCGCTCCCCGCCATCGCTGCGAATGCCTCAGTAAAATGATCGATAAGTGATACGTGCCAGCCTGTTTCCCGATAAAACTGACAGCCGTCCAGGAGAGAATAACGAACGAGAGGCTCCATATATTTCTGAGCGAAAACCGAATTCTTGCTGCCTGTCACAAGCAGGTCCGAAAAAACAAGCGAATGATATTCGCAATCCGGATCCGCCGTAGCACGATGGAGAATACCTGAATTAATGAAGACAGCCTCTCCCGCTTTCACCTTGAAAACCTTGCTGGGAATCTGAACCCGCATCATACCTTCTTCTATATAAATAATCTCCAACTCCTCGTGATAATGCCATGGAATCTCATCCCACGCCCGGCTGGTACACCGGTAGGAATAGCCGGCGCAGGGAAAATCGATAGTCCCATGGGGGCTGAGCTCCCGTCCGCTTCGGTCCAGATTGAGCATACATTGCTGAAGTGCCATAGGAATTCTCCTTTTAGTCGTTTTTATTACATTATATGTCCAAATAAGTATTGTTTCAAGGCATGGAAGGCGATATTCTGTTACTGTTCACACAGCGGCTTAACACTTGCTGTTAAGCCGCGTAAGAACGTGATTCAAGAGATGATTTCTGCTTCGCAAAGCGAATTTAAATGAAGAAATCATGCATTGCTGTGAACGGAGTGAACAGTAACGATATTCTTACATCATAGTATATACTTACAAGGAGAAAAGACATGACAACCATTTTATTAGTTATCATTTATATCGCATTTATCAGCCTCGGACTGCCGGATTCCCTTCTCGGCTCCGCCTGGCCGTCCATGTATGGAGAACTTCACGTGCCCGTATCCTATGCGGGTGTTATCAGTATGATTATAGCGGCAGGAACTATCGTGTCCAGTCTTTTAAGCGACAGGCTGATCCGCCGTTTCGGCACCGGAGTGATTACTCTCGTCAGCGTAGCCATGACGGCTCTGGCACTATTCGGCTTTTCTTTCTCCGGCTCCTTCTGGCAGCTATGCTTATGGGGCATCCCTTACGGACTGGGCGCAGGAAGTGTAGATGCCGCCCTGAACAACTTCGTAGCCCTGCACTACAAGTCCCGCCATATGAGCTGGCTTCACTCCTTCTGGGGCATCGGTGCCACCACCGGCCCCTACATCATGGGACTTTGCCTGACAAACGGATTTAAATGGAATTCCGGCTACATGGTCATCGGCATCCTGCAATTCGCTCTCGTGCTCTGCCTCATTCCCACATTACCCCTATGGAAGCGCAAACAGAAAGCACATGCGGAGGAAACCCACGCTCCGAAGACTCTGCGCCTGTCGGATACCATAAAGCTCCCAGGAGCCAAGGCTATCCTAATCGCATTTTTCTGCTACTGCTCATTAGAGGCCACCACCGGCTTATGGGCCAGCAGCTATATGGTGCTTCATAAGGACATCGACGCTCAGACCGCAGCGAAGTGGGCCGCTTTATTCTACCTCGGAATTACTATCGGACGTCTTATCTGCGGATTTATCACGGATAAGCTGGGGGACCGCCGGATGGTACGTATCGGGCAGGCTATTGCGGGACTGGGAACATTACTACTCTTTCTCCCTTTTGGAAACATCGTGACTCTTGCCGGATTGATTTTCATCGGATTAGGCTGTGCACCCATCTACCCCAGTCTGCTCCACGAGACACCCGATAATTTCGGCGCCGATAAGTCTCAGGCCATCATGGGTATGCAAATGGCATGCGCCTATGTGGGTTCCACCCTCATCCCGCCCTTATTCGGATTCATTGCGGAACACGTTTCTATTTCACTATATCCTCTGTACCTGATTTTCTTCATTGTGCTCATGTTTATCATGGCAGAAAGGATGAATAAAGTTCATGGCAAAAGAGAAAATTGATCTCCATATGCACAGCTATTACAGCGATGACGGGGAGTACACTCCCACTACCCTCGTGCAAAAATGCAAAGAATGCGGCATCACCATAATGTCCATCACCGACCACAACTGTGTGCGTGCTATTTCAGAGGGGCAGCAGGCCGCGAAGGATGCCGGTATCCGCTTCCTTCCCGGCATCGAAATCGACTGCACCTTTCAAGATGTCAACCTTCACGTCCTCGGATATGGCATCGACTATACAAACGACGATTTCTATCTGCTGGAGAAAAATATTCAGGAACAGCAGAAACAGGCTTCTCAGCAAATGCTGCTATTTACACAGAAACTGGGCTTTCATATTATGGAAAATGATATGGTGAAGTTAGCAGAGAACAACTATTGGAAGGACTGCTGGACCGGAGAGATGTTCGCCGAGCTTTTGCTTGCCCGTCCGGAGTATAATGATCATCCGCTTCTTTCTCCTTATCGGAGCGGCGGAGCGAGAGGTGATAATCCTTATGTGAATTTCTATTGGGATTACTATTCGCAAGGCAAAGTCTGCTACGCTAAGATAATCTATCCCTCCTTGATGCAAATCATAAAGATTATACACAATAGCGGAGGGATTGCCGTCCTCGCTCATCCCGGGATCAACCTGCAGAACCGTTACGAACTGCTTCACCCTATTCTTAAAACAGGTCTTGACGGAATTGAGTCCTTCAGCAGCTACCACGACGCTCCCGCTGCGGAATACTTTTTGAATAAATGCCGTGAGTTTCACCTGCTCCCTACCTGCGGAAGTGATTTCCATGGGAAGACGAAGCCTGCCATCAGAATAGGGCAGATTAATTGTACTATCGATACAGAAGAAATAGCAACGCTGCTAAATAGCTATTTTCCACAGGTAAATTAAGTGATATACTGTAATTACTATATGACTTAAATTCTGTGAGGTAAATCATAAATGGACATTATCGATGCTGCTAGAAATATCAATAAAACACACGAGGAGGATATTCTGAACAAGCTCTATACTAAGTGGGGCGAAGCGATCGACCCTGCCCACGTATTGGAGGAATATCCCCGCCCTCAGCTTAAAAGGAACAACTATACTATATTGAACGGTTATTGGAACTATGCTTTTACCACCTCCAAGGACGCCCCCGATGCATATGACGGGCAGATTCTCGTTCCCTTTTCTCCGGAAAGTCTGTTATCCGGTGTGGAAAGACAGCTGCAGCCCCACGAATACCTGTGGTACGAACGCACCATAGTCTGCGATGTCCCTGATTCTTGCCGTCTCATACTGCATTTCGGAGCGGTGGACCAGCATACGGCAGTCTATATAAACGGGGATACAGTCTGTGAGCATCACGGCGGCTATCTCCCCTTTGAAGCCGATATTACTTCTTTTCTTCGCCAGGGTGCCAATTCCCTCCTTGTAAGAGTTCAGGATTTCAGCGATACTTCTCACCATTCAAGGGGAAAACAGACCCTGAAAAGAGGCGGTATGTTCTATACTGCTCAGAGCGGTATATGGCAGACCGCATGGATGGAATGCGTGCCAGAGCATTACATACACAAGCTGAAGATAACACCCGACTACGATAAAGGCGAGGTGTCTCTTCTTCTGTCCGCTTCAGGGCGGGAACCTCTGAATATACGCATCCTTTCGAACGGTTATTGTATCTTCGATACCTCCTACGAGGCTTCTTCATTGTCTTCCTCCGGTGAAAGCACGTCTTCCGGCAACCATGCACCTTCCGGCGATTACCAAATCGCGGTACGTGCCAAGCTATCGGAGATTCACCCCTGGAGCCCCGATTCTCCTTTTCTTTATACCTTAATCATCTCCTATGGTCAGGATGTGGTGGAGAGCTATTTTGCCATGCGCACTTTTACTACGCAGCCCGATGAAAAGGGCATCATGCGCTTTTGTTTGAACCATAAACCTTTATTCTTGCACGGTGTCCTGGACCAGGGCTACTGGTCCGACGGCTTATATACCGCACCCTCCGACGAGGCACTGATCTACGACATTCGCACAATGCAAAGGCTTGGCTTCAATATGATGCGCAAACATATCAAGATAGAGGCTGCACGCTGGTATTATCACTGCGACAGGCTGGGAATGATCGTATGGCAGGACATGGTCAGCGGAGGCTCCCATTATTCCATGCCCATCGTCTGCTACCTGCCCACTCTCTTCCCCCGCTTCTTCCAGAAGCTAAGCGACGATAATTACAAATTGTTCGGCAGGCATTCCAGAGAAGGGCGGGAAGAATGGCTTCAGGAATGTACAGATACCGTGGATTATCTATACAACGTTCCATCCATTGCCGTATGGGTTCCCTTTAACGAGGGATGGGGGCAGTTCGATTCCAATGCTGCAGCGAAGCTGTTAAAAGAAAAAGACCCCACCCGCCCGGTGGACCAGACGAGCGGCTGGTTCGACCAAGGCGGCGGAGACTTTAAAAGTGTGCACAATTATTTCAGAAAGCTGAAGGTACCAAAGGATCCCCGTGCCTTTGTTGTGTCCGAATATGGCGGCTATGCCTGTCACATCGACGGACATTCCAGCGTAGAACGCATTTACGGCTACAAGAAGTTCGCGGATCAGGAAGCCCTTACCAAGGCCTACCATAAGCTTATCGATGAGGAGCTAAAACCTCTTATCGAAAAAGGGCTGTGCGGTGCCGTATATACACAGGTATCCGACGTGGAGGAGGAAGTCAACGGACTTCTTACCTATGACCGCAAGGTATGTAAGTTATTGCCCTAATATATCGTCCTCAAATATTATTTGCAGGACGATGTACTTAGAATCCTCTCCAGCTTTTTTTTCACGTGAATATACGCAGGAATCAAAAAGATGTCCGCAAATATCCATGCCAACGGGCTGGCAAAGCAAGCTGCTACGAAACCGAATATGGGAACGAGCAGGATTCCTGCCAGACTTCGCGCCGCCATCTCACATACACCCGCGAGGATAGCGAAGGAACTAAAGCCCATTCCCTGGATCATAAATCGCATGATGTTCACAAAGACTAACGGGACGTAGAACGCACTGTTAATGATCAGGAACTGTCTCGCATCGGCGATCAGATGTGTCTCTCCCGCATCCAGAAACAAGGATGACAGATGTCCGCCGAAAAAGAACAACGTCGCAAAGGCGATAACAGAATAAGCGATCCCAAGTACCGCGCTGGCCTTCAAACCTGCTCCCAGACGGTCCAGCTTCCTGGCTCCCACATTCTGGCCGCCATAGGTAGCTATTCCGGCTCCCAATGCATCAAAGGGACAGCAGAAGAACAGGCTCACCTTGCTGGCCGCAGTTACCGTAGCAACTGCCCCGGAGCCCAAGGTATTCACCGCAGACTGAAGAATAACGCTGCCGACTGCCGTAATGGAATATTGCAGTCCCATAGGAATGCCCATGATACATAGGGTCTTCACGTGAGACAAGTCTATTCTCCACTCTTCTTTTTCAATTCTAAGCATCGGGAATTTTCTGATATAGATCAGACACATAATCCCAGACACCATCTGGGATACGATAGTTCCTATCGCTGCTCCGGCAACCCCCAGCCCGCATACGACTATAAACACCAGATCCAGGATAATGTTCAAAAAAGAGGATATAGTAAGAAAGACGAGGGGCGTCTTAGAGTCTCCCATAGCGCGGATAACTCCCGAAAGCAGATTGTAAAGGTATGTAGCCGGAATTCCTATAAAAATTATAAAGATATAGGTATAAGCATCATCAAAAATATTCTCCGGCGTCCTCATCAGAAGAAGCAGCGGCCGGCAAAAAAGAGTAGTCGCCACTGTCATCACCGCCGCGAACAAAATCGACAGCCAAACGCTGTTGGCGATGAACTTTCGCATTCCCGAAAAATCCTTAGCACCGAATTTATGCGCTAACGGAATGGCAAATCCGTTGCAGACGCCCATGCAAAAGCCGATGATCAAAAAATTAACGGAGCCGGTACTTCCCACCCCTGCCAATGCATCTACACCCAGAAACCGGCCTACAATTATCATATTTACAACACTGTATAACTGCTGAAACAGAAAACCGAATAAAAGCGGAACGGAGAAGCCCACTATCAGCTTCATCGGAGACCCGTTCGTCATGTCTCTCGTGGAACTCTTTCCCATAATATTTTATCTCCCAAATAAATATATTCTTATTTCTGCACACACACAAGGAACCTGCAATGCAGATTCCTTGTATCGAACATATCCGTAACTTAATTTATTCCATTTCTCTTACTGCTTTTCTAACCGGTAATACAAAGGTGGGCGTTACGGAAAGCTCATCCACACCCATTCTCACAAACTCTTCTGTAAGGGTGGTATCCGCGCCAAGCTCTCCGCAGATTCCGGCCCAGATGCCTTCCTTATGAGCGTTCTCCACCACCAGCCTTATTAACCGCAGAATCGCTTCATGATGGGAATCATAGATATTATCAAGCTTGGCGTTCTGCCTGTCAATTGCCAGCGTATATTGAGTCAGATCGTTGGTGCCAATGCTGAAGAAATCTACCTCCTTCGCCAGCAGATCGCTGATCATTGCCGCTGCAGGAGTCTCTATCATAATTCCCTGCTCCACCTCGGAAAAAGGAAGTCCCTCCTCCGTCAGCTCTTTCTTAACCTGCTCTGCGATTTCCTTAATCTGCCTTACTTCATTTACCGAAATAATCATCGGATACATAATAGAAATCGTTCCAAAGGCACTGGCCCTGAATAAAGCCCTAAGCTGTGTCCTGAATATCTCCGGTCTGTCCAGACAGATACGGATTGCACGGTAACCCATGGCCGGATTCTCCTCATGGTCCAATCCGAAATAATCCACCTGTTTGTCCGCTCCGATGTCCAGCGTGCGGATGATAACCTTTTTACCCGCCATATTTTCTGCCACTGTCTTATAAACCTGGAACTGCTCCTCCTCCGTCGGGAAGGTTTCCTTCTCTAAGTAAAGAAACTCACTTCTGAAAAGACCAATCCCTCCGGCGTCATTCACTAAAGCGCTGGCTACATCCGATACGTTGCCGATATTGGCATAGATGTTGATTTTCCTGCCGCTCTTTGTGACGTTTTCTTTTCCCTTAAGCTCCTGAAGCAGCTGCCTCTTTTCCAATTCCTTTCTGCGTTTCTCCTCATATTCCCGCAGAACACTTTCTTCGGGATCCACAATAAGCTTTCCCGTAAATCCATCCACTACGGCCATCTTCCCATCTACATCCGCTTCATAATCCAAGCCGATAAGCGCAGGAATATTCATGGTCCGGGCCAAAATAGCCGTATGGGAATTGGAAGAACCAAATCGGGTCACAAAAGCGAGCACTTTGCTCTTATCAAGCTGCACTGTCTCGCTGGGCGCCAGATCCTCTGCTGCTACGATAACAGGCTCCTCCGCTTCCAGAGAAGCTTCTCCCTTACCCTGAAGCGCACTAATCAAACGCTCCGATATGTCTTTGACGTCGGCCGCTCTGGCCTTCATATAGTCGTCATCCATAGACGCGAACATCCCCGCAAAATTATCGCCTGTGGCCGCTACTGCATATTCCGCATTTATACTTTGGGATTCGATCATGTTGGTAATAGAGCTAAGATAATCCTCATCTTCCACCATCATCTGATGCACCTCAAAAATCATTGCTCCCGATTCTCCAACCTCCATAACCGCTTTCTGATACAGCTCCTGTAATTGTTCGATGGTCTTCTCCTTAGCGGCATTCAAACGCTCCAGCTCTCTTCCGGTATCTTCCACATGTGTTCTTTTCACACACTGATCGTCTTTCTTAAGAATGGCGATCCTCCCTATCGCAATTCCCGAAAAAACAGATTTTCCTTCAAATACTGTCATATTCCGTCTACCTTTCCAAGCCCTCCCTTATCCTATTTCAGGACATGCGAGGCTTATCGCATTTTATACGTATAGTTTAAAGCATAAAATGCGATAAGTAAACATTTACTTTCATAATATAAGAGAGCTAAAAATCAAATTGAGTAATCTATGGCGTCTTCTCTTACCATCTGACGCTCTATCAGATTCGCAATCGTCACACCGTCCACCACCTTATCGATAGCGTCGTTCAATTCCTTCCATACCCCTAAGGTCTCGCAGGTGTCGCATCTTTCGCACTCATTCACCTCATCTTCCAAACATGCCACCGGGCATAAGCTGCCCTCGGTCAGCCGGAGGATCATTCCTACCGTATAGTTTTCCGGGCTCCCCGAAATGCGGTATCCGCCCTGTGCACCTCTGGCACTTTTCACATACCCCGCCTTATTCAAAATGGCGATAATTTGTTCCAGATACTTTTCCGAAATTCCCTGCCTCTCCGCTATCTGCTTCACCTTAACATACTCACCCGTATTGTTCAGCGCCAGGTCGATCATAACGCGGACCGCATAACGTCCCTTCGTCGAAATTTTCATGTTTTCCTCCTTCCAATTCATTGCTCAATTCTATTGTCTATCAAATCAATTGAAACCGCTCAAAAGCTTTGTATATCCCATGCTTTCCGACATCCGCCGTCACGAAATCCGCGTGAGGCTTCAACCGTTCGTCCGCATTTCCCATAGCGATTCCTATTGTACATTCCTTAATCATTTCCAAATCGTTCAGACTGTCGCCTATAGCAACCGTATCCGCCATATTCCCGCCCGAATATTCTATCGCTCTTCTTATCCCGCTTGCCTTATTGTTCTTTAAAAGCAGAAGCTCTGCGCTGTACGGATATCTCTCGTCCACCTGTCCGGGCACCATATGGAATCCCTGTGAGAACCGTTCCTCTACCTTAAATAAGTCTTTCTCGCGCAGTGCGTATAACCCCATTTTATATATGATTTCTTTATCTACAAGATACTCTTTCATCCCCCGAAACATTTTATGGGAAAAAAATGCCTTCAGCGAATTATCCATACCGCCCATTCCATCAAAGAATCCGGTCACTTTGGAATCCAGATAGACTCCGCTTTTTCCTTCCAGAATATATGCCACATTTTGTTCATCACAAAAGCTTGTGATTTCTTTCAATTCTTCCTTTTCAATACTTTCTTCATAGATAACTTCCTCACCGACCTTCACATATGCTCCCGCAGCCGCAATCACCCCTTCGAAGCCAATTTCGTCAACAAGGTCAATCATACAAGAAGAGCGTCCCGTAGAAATGAAAATTTTATTTCCCTTCTTCCGCGCCAGCTCCACAGCTCGCTTCGTACTCTCCGGAATACAAAGAGCATTATGGTCGAACAGCGTACCGTCAATATCCAGAAAAATATATTTCATTTTATAAGTGTTATCCTTTCATCATAACAAAGGAGGGTGCCATGAAAACTACCGCTTTGTAAGTTTCGGCACTTCCTTCACATACACCCTCTCATCGTTTTTATCGGTCTCCAGACCTTACGTTATTGATTCTTTATTACTATTCAAAAGGTACAACGGAACCTTGATATTTCTCATTGATGAAGTCTTTGATCTCATCAGACTTCAATACATCCACCAGCGCTTTTACGCCTTCGTTGCCTTCATTGCCTTCTTTAACAACGATAACATTTACATAGGTCTTAGCCGCTTCGGAATCGGAAGTTTCATATGCTAAAGCATCTGTCTGAGCATTTAAGCCCGCCTGCAATGCATAGTTACCGTTCAGCACTACGAAAGAGGTCTCTCCGATAACTCTGGCAACCTGAGCTGCCTCCAGCTCAACAATCTCTACGTTGTGAGGGTTCTCCGCTATATCGTTCTTGGTTGCTTCCATACCTGCGCCCTCTTTCAAGGTAATGATTCCGTTATCCTGTAAAAGAAGAAGCGCTCTCGCCTCATTGGTCGTATCGTTAGGAACTGCAATCGTCGCTCCGTCGGAAATATTTGCAAGGTCGGATTCCGTACCTGCATAAATTCCAAGAGGCTCATAATGAATCTCACCTACATTTACAAGGTGTGTTCCTTTTTCTTCATTAAAGCTATCGAGATAAGGTGTATGCTGGAAATAGTTCGCATCGAATTCACCGGATTCCACTACTTCGTTAGGCTGAACGTAGTCGTTGAATACCGTAACCTGCAAATCCCAGCCCTGCTCTGCCAAAATAGGCTTTGCTGCTTCCAGGATCTCCGAGTGGGGAACTTCCGTAGCCGCTACCGTGATGGTTCCTTTTTCTGTTACTTCTGCTGCAGGCTCCTCGGCCTGCGCCGTCTCCTCCGCCGGTGCTGCTGTTTCTTCGGGAGCTTCTGTGCTCTCCGTTTCTGCCGGTGCTGTAGCCGTCTCGCCCGCAGAGCCGCATGCGGTGAGAGTACCTGCCGCAAGGACTGTCGCTAATACTGCTGCTAAAATTCTTTTTTTCATAATCTTCTCCTCCTTTGAGCGTTTTTCACTCATGAGTGTTCTTCACTCATTTATATCATAAATCCGCGTCTATCCGGTAATTCGTTTATCCAGCTTTTTGGACATCCTCGTACCGATATATTGCAGAATCTGAACAAGTATAACTAATAAAATAACCGTAACGATCATGATATCGGCCTGATAGCGGTAATATCCGTAGCGTATCGCCACATCGCCCAGGCCGCCGCCGCCAACGGCACCTGCCATCGCAGAATATCCCAAGATCGTTCCAAGAGCTATGGTAGCTCCCGCAATCAAAGAGGTTCTTGCCTCTCCCAAAAAAACTTTCCAAACAATAGTTCCGGTACTGGCTCCCATACTCTGCGCCGCCTCTACCACGCCGCGGTCCACCTCCAAAAGAGAAGATTCCACCAGCCTGGCGATAAAGGGTGCCGCCGCCACAGTAAGCGGTACTATCGTCGCTGTAGCTCCGTAGCTCTTCCCTACCACAAATCTGGTAAAGGGAATCAGCAGCATGAGTAAAATCAAGAACGGAACGCTTCGCACTATATTTGCAATTACATCCAATATTTTATAAGTTACCGCATTAGGTCTAAGACCGTCCTTCGCAGTAATTACAAGAAAAATTCCCATAGGCAGTCCAATACAATAAGCAAAAAACGTCGATGTCAGCGTCATGTACAGGGTGGTGCCCGTTTCTTTTATAAGCATCATTATTGTCGCATTATCCCACATAGTTACTCAACTCCTCCACTTCCAGCTTTCTTTCCTTCAGATAATGAATCATCTTTCTTGCTATGATCTCATCCTCCGGAAGCTGCAATATCATCTGTCCGTGTGCCACGCCGCCGATATCCTTTGTATCGGCCAGAAGGATGTTGGCCGGCGCCTTGCATTCCAGAACCATATTGGCAATGACCGGTTCAAAGGAAGAATGATCCTTGAAAACGATGCGGATGCAGCGTTTGCCTCTCATCTGTTCATGGTTTCCGCCATTCTGGAATACTAACGCTTTTGCGGCCGGTGTCTGAGGCCTTGTAAAGACCTCCTCCACCGTTCCGGTTTCCGCCAGCGTTCCGCCGTCTATAATTGCTACGTGAGTGCATATTTCCTGCACCACAGCCATTTCATGGGTAATGATGACAATAGTAATGCCATATTTTTCATTAATATCTTTCAAAAGAGCGAGGATGGATTTGGTCGTGGTAGGATCGAGAGCGCTTGTGGCTTCGTCGCAGAGCAGAATCTTCGGATTGGTCGCCAAGGCTCTGGCAATAGCCACTCTCTGCTTCTGTCCGCCGGAAAGCTGCGCCGGATAAGCCTTCGCCTTTTCGGAAAGTCCTACGATTTCAAGCAACTCCTTCGCGCGGCTGCGGGCCTCCTTTTTCTTCTGCCCCGTAATTTCCAGGGGGAAGCAGATGTTATCCAGAACGGTCCTTTGCATGAGCAGATTAAAATGCTGAAAAATCATTGCTATCTGTGTGCGGGTCCGTCGCAGTTCATTTTCCGGCAAGCCAGCGAGGTCCTTTCCTTCTATCATGACCGTACCAGTGGTCGGCTTCTCCAGAAAGTTCAGACAGCGTACCAACGTACTCTTCCCCGCACCGCTCATGCCGATGATTCCGTAGATTTCACCCTTGTGAATCTCCAGATTGATGCCCTTTAGCGCTTCTACCGTATTATCTTTACCAATAAATGTCTTTCCGACATCTTTAACCTGTATGATAGTCTCCATAACTGCTCCCATCTGTCGCAAAAATATAATAGTACAGACCGTATCATACCATAAGCTGCCGTTTTCTGCAATGCCCGCCCATTTACGCTGTTACTGTTCACTCCGTTAACAGTAACCTTACATCCACGCTTTTCTTATGTTTGAATTAACGTTCTTTACATAAATAATATAAAGAAACTTTCCTTCATTCTTCTGTGAACAAAGGTGTGGAAAGGTAACGGTCTCCTGAATCAGGAAGAAGGATAACTATTGTCTTTCCTGCATTCTCAGGTCTCTTTGCTACTTCAACTGCTGCATGGAGCACTGCGCCGGAGGAAATTCCTACCAGGATTCCTTCTTTTACCGCAATCGCTTTTCCTGCTGCAAAAGCGTCTTCATTCTTTACAGGAATGATTTCGTCATAAATTTGTGTATCCAGTACTGCGGGTACGAACCCTGCGCCGATACCTTGAATCTTGTGAGGTCCCGGCTTGCCTCCGGAAAGTACGGGAGATGCTTCCGGCTCTACTGCGATAATCTTCACATCTGCCTTCTTGGACTTCAAATATTTTCCGGCACCGGTGATCGTTCCGCCCGTTCCTACACCTGAAATAAAGATATCCACCTCGCCGTCGGTGTCCTGCCATATCTCCGGTCCCGTGGTAGCTTCGTGAACTGCCGGGTTAGCCGGATTATCGAACTGTCCGAGAATAACTGCTCCGGGTATGGTATCCCTAAGCTCTTCCGCTTTGGCGATAGCACCCTTCATTCCCTTCGCGCCTTCTGTCAGCACCAATTCCGCTCCGTATGCCTTTAGTAAGTTTCTTCTCTCCACGCTCATGGTATCGGGAAGCGTTAAAATCGCACGATAGCCTCTCGCTGCCGCAACAGATGCAAGACCGATTCCCGTATTGCCCGATGTAGGCTCGATAATCGTCGCGCCTTCCTTCAGCTTACCAGCCTTCTCCGCATCCTCGATCATCGCAAGTGCAATTCTGTCCTTTACGCTGCCTGCCGGATTGAAGTACTCCAACTTCGCCAGCAGTGTCGCATTCTCTACTCCCGTCGCCTTAGCGAAGTTCTTCACGTTCAATAAGGGAGTTCCTCCAATCAGTTCCGTTGCGCTGTTCTTAATATTTGCCATTTCTTTCTATCTCCTTTCATTTTCTTTCTCTATTTCATACTAACTCAGTAGGTTTATTATGAATTGAATGTTACCACGCTGACTGTGATCTGTCAACTACTATTTTAATTATTTTTTATTTTTACTTTCAAATACTTTTATCTTTCATATTATAACAAATTGTGGTTGTCCAATACCCGGCATTTTGATATAATTTTCTTATATTTAAACAAATGTATCAGCGGGTGTCTGAGAACTCAATGCACTGTTCTAAACGCCCCGGATTAAAAGGAACATGGTTATAAAAGTGAAATGAAATTAAATTCACTTGCAAATATTACGCCCTCAGACAAAAGTTTGCAGGCTAAGAAGAAAGGCATGGTTATTATATTATGAAGAAAAAAGTGGTGGTATCTCTTGGTCATCAGGCATTGGGCTATACGACATTGCAGCAGTGGGATGCCGTAAAGATAACGGCAAAAGCATTGGCGGATTTGGTAGAGGAGGATTATCAACTCACTATCACCCACAGCAACGGACCGCAGGTAAGCATGATTCACAAGGCGATGACGGAGCTTCGCCGCGTATATACCGACTATACTCCGGCCCCTATGTGTGTCTGCTCGGCGATGAGTCAGGGCTATGTGGGCTTCGATATCCAGAACTCTCTGCGTGCGGAGCTTTTAAGCCGCGGCATACCTAAGACAGTCAGCACCATTTTGACGCAGGTCACAGTAGATCCCTACGACGAGGCTTTCTATGAGCCCACTAAGCTTATCGGACGCAATATGTCCGCGGAGGAGGCGGAGGCCGAGCTTGAAAAAGGAAATTACGTGGTGGAGGAAGCCGGACAGGGCTTCCGAAGAGTCGTTGCCGCACCTAAACCTATCGATATTGTCGAAATCGAGGCCATCCGCCTTCTAGCGGAAGCCGGGCAGGTAGTCATCGCCTGCGGAGGCGGCGGAATTCCCGTTATTGAGCAGAATCACGCTCTGCAAGGCGCATCCGCAGTTATCGAGAAGGACTCCATCGCAGGAAAGCTCGCTGAGGACTTAAACGCCGACCAGCTCATTATTCTTACCGGAGTTCCCTGCATCTATAAGAACTATGGAAAAGAAGATCAGGAAGCACTAAGTACCCTTTCCATAACGGAGGCTCAGAAATATATCGAAGAAAAGCAATTCGGTGAAGGCAATATGCTTCCCAAGATTGAAGCTGCAATTGCTTATTTAAAGGCCTGTCCTAAGGGCAGCGTACTCATCGCTTCGCTGGACAATGTTGCCGATGCCATAAAGGGTAAGGGCGGAACAGTTATAACTAATGCATAACAAACACCTTGCGATGTTGAAGGCTGAATAGCAAAGAACGCAGTGCAAACTGTGTTCTTTTTTTGTGTATACCATCGATCGACAATGTCAAATACGGTCGGACAAGGGGAATATTTTGTCAACTGATGGCAATTTATCCTCTTGACAATTCCTCGATTTAATATTATGATAATGATATCAAATTGATATCATATTAATAACCACTTTGGAGGATCCATTATGAGTATGAAGAAAAACGACGACAGTATTCACATGATTGAGGAAAAAGAAATTGTTCCCAAAAGCGGCTTTGCAGCCCTTTTACTGATTCTATGCGGCTTTGCAGCTTCCGTGTTCATCATCGTGGCCGGCAGCATCCTGCTCTCCAAGTCTGAGCCGGGACTTGGCGGTTTCGCGCTGACATTGGGCATCCTGCTATTTACCGCCCTTTGCATTATGCTGGCAGGCTTCCATGTCACAAATCCTAACGAAGCCCTCGTTATGACCTTATTCGGCAAATATTACGGCACAATTAAAAAAGAAGGCTTCTATTACACGAATCCTTTTGCCACCGGCTTTAATCCGGCAAGCGCTTCCGCCAGTGCTTCCGTTAATCTTAACACCTTGTCCGGAACACCAGAAACGGCTACTGCTACCGCACGTACGAAGAAAATATCCACCAAGACCATGACGCTGAACAACGAGCGGCAGAAGGTAAACGACGTCTTAGGCAATCCCATCATCATCGGTGCTATCGTTATCTGGCGGGTAACAGACCCTACCAAAGCCGTTTTCAGCGTGGACAATTACAAATCCTTTTTATCCATTCAATGCG
>JAEWPN010000070.1 GCA_023399455.1 Bacillota bacterium | reverse complement strand
TTACTCTGGAGATTAACTCATCAAAAGTTTTGCTCATTTGTTCACACCTCATATTTTAATTTATCTAAGACATATCTAATCGTTAAAATAATAACACTTCTTATGTTTAAGGTCAAGGCACGTAAACGGGAAGAAATACAAAAAGTGCCAAGATAATACATTGACTTTTGAATATAGATATATATAAATAAGGAGATATAGAGAGTTTCACGGCAACCCATATAAACATTTGGAAATCGTAGGAGAGAAAAGATGAAAACTAAAAAATTAATTGGATACTGCTTTACAAAGAGTTTGGGAGATATGACGGCTGAGGACATCGGAGCGCTGGATGGAGTGAATATAGCCTTTGGCTTAATTAAGAACGGTGAGGTTTACTGGAAGGAAAAGCATGGAAAGAGAGATATCGCAAGGCTAAAAGCGATAAATCCGAAGCTTAAGGTCGTACTGTCCGTAGGCGGCTGGGCAGCGGATGGATTTTCTCAGGCCGCGGAAACGAAGGAAGGGCGGGCAAAATTTGCCGAATCTGCGGCACGTCTTACGGAGGAATACGGCTTCGACGGAATCGATATCGACTGGGAATATCCTTGTTCCGATAAAGCAGGGATCCGTGCGATTCCCGAGGATAAGGAGAACTTCACCCTGTTGCTGAAAGCACTGAGGAGCAGACTGGACGCTTTTACAGAATATAAACTGCTTTCCATTGCCGCAGGGGCGCTGGGCTTCTATGTGGAACATACACAGATGAAGGAAGCAGCGGATATTTTGGATTACGTGCAGCTTATGACCTATGACTTGTACGGTGAGTGGGACAGCGTGACAGGGCACCATGCGGGCTTGTATTCCGGTGCAGGAGAAGGAGCAAGCAGCGACGCAGCAGTCCGCCTTTTTGTATCCGCCGGTGTACCTTATGAAAAGCTGGTAATGGGAGCTGCTTTCTACAGCCGCGAGTGGAAGGGGGTCCGAAATTCGAAGCCTGGAAGTCCGGCTGAGAAAGGCGGGCAGACCCACTCCTACGACACCATAGTGAAATATTTGGAAACCGGAGAGAAGAACTATACGAAGATGTGGGATGAGGAAGCGAAAGCCGCCTATTTGTACAATGGTGAGCAGTTCGTTTCCTACGAAGACGAACGCGCTCTGCGATACAAAGCCGAATACGTGAAGGATAAAAATATGTACGGAATGATGTACTGGGAATATGGACTGGATAAAACCTGCAGTCTGACGGGGATTTTACGCGAACAACTGGATAAGTAATAAAAAGTTTATAAACTATTAACAGATACAATAGTTGAATATGAGTTTTAAATCTGTTACAATAAACAGTGGATTTTTTTGAATTAAATATTAAGGTACCCTGTTTTGAGTGCCGGATGGTATGGGAGTTTGACTATGAATATTGTTAATAAGGTTTTTGGAACTCACAGTGAGAGGGAATTAAAGAGAATAGAAAGTATTGCAGATAAGATCGAGGAATTAAGACCCTCTATGAGAGAGTTGTCTGATGAGCAACTGAGAGAAAAGACAAAAGAGTACAAAAAGCGTTTACAAGACGGAGAGACGTTAGACGACCTTCTGCCGGAAGCTTTTGCCACTGTCAGAGAAGCAGCGAAGAGAGTACTTAATATGGAGCATTACCGCGTACAGCTTATCGGTGGTATGATCCTGTATCAGGGCCGCATTGCCGAGATGAAGACCGGTGAAGGTAAGACCTTGGTCTCCACATTGCCGGCTTATTTAGAGGCTTTGGCGGGAAAAGGCGTACATGTGGTAACCGTCAATGACTATCTGGCGAAGCGCGATGCTGAGTGGATGGGACAGGTACACGAATTTTTAGGACTTAAGGTCGGCGTCGTTTTGAACGATATGAAGCCTGAGGAGCGCAGGGAAGCTTATAACTGCGATATTACGTATGTGACGAATAATGAACTCGGCTTCGATTACTTAAGAGATAACATGGTTATATATAAAGAACAGCTCGTACTTCGTGATCTGCACTACGCAATTATCGACGAGGTGGACTCCGTTCTCGTCGATGAAGCGAGAACGCCTCTCATTATTTCCGGTCAGAGCGGCAAGTCTACCAAGTTGTACGAGGCATGCGATATTCTCGCAAGACAGCTCACCCGCGGTGAGGATATGGCAGACCTTACGAAGATGGACGCCATTATGGGTGTGGAGAGAGAAGAGACGGGAGATTTCATCGTCAATGAGAAGGACAAGATCGTTAACCTGACGGCAGAAGGTGTTGCCAAGGTGGAACGATTCTTTCAGATAGAAAATCTTGCTGATCCGGACAATCTGGAAATCCAGCATAACATTAACCTTGCTCTCAGAGCGCATAACCTTATGTTCAGAGATCAGGACTATGTGGTAAAGGACGATCAAGTCTTGATTGTAGATGAATTTACAGGACGTATTATGGCAGGAAGACGTTATTCGGACGGTCTGCATCAGGCTATTGAGGCGAAGGAGCATGTAAAGGTCAAGAGAGAAAGTAAGACCCTTGCTACCATAACCTTCCAGAATTTCTTCAATAAGTTCGAGAAAAAAGCTGGTATGACAGGTACTGCATTGACGGAGGAAAAGGAATTTCGCGACATTTACGGAATGGATGTTATTGAGATTCCGACGAATAGGCCGATAATCAGGCAGGATTTGCAGGACGCCGTATATAAGACGAGAAAAGAGAAGCTTCACGCTATCGTAGAAGCGGTGGCAGCAGCTCATGAGAAGGGACAGCCGGTATTGGTCGGCACAATTACTATCGAAGCATCGGAAGAGTTAAGCAAGATGCTGACCAAACGCGGAATTACCCATAAAGTGCTGAATGCCAAGTTCCACGAGCTGGAAGCGGAGATCGTTGCGGATGCCGGTGTGCACGGAGCGGTTACCATTGCTACCAACATGGCAGGACGTGGTACGGATATTAAACTGGACGATGAAGCGCGGGCAGCAGGCGGTCTTAAGATCGTAGGTACGGAGCGCCATGAATCGAGACGTATCGATAATCAGCTTCGCGGCCGTTCCGGCCGTCAGGGAGATCCGGGTGAATCCAAGTTCTACATTTCACTGGATGATGAATTGATGAGGTTATTCGGCTCTGAAAGACTGATTAGCATGTTCAATGCTCTCGGAATTCCAGAGAATCAGGAAATTGAGCATAAGTCTTTGACAAAAGCGATAGAATCCGCACAGAAGAAGATAGAGAACAATAACTTTGGTATCAGAAAGAACCTGTTGGAATACGATCAGGTTATGAACGAACAGAGAGAAATCATATACGAAGAGAGACGTCAGGTATTAAGCGGACAGAGCATGCGCGACGCCATTTTCAAGATGATTACCGATATTGCGGAAGATGCAGTGGATACCAGTATCAGCGACGACGCAGATATCGGCGATTGGAATTTTGCAGAGTTAAACGCCTTGCTTCTGCCTACGATACCCCTTCGTCCGGTCAATACGGGAAGGGTATTAAAGCCGAAGAAGAACAGCCTAAAGCAGCAGCTTAAGGAAGAAGCGGTAAAATTATATGAAAGCAAAGAAACAGAATTCCCCAATCCCGAAGCGATGCGTGAAATCGAGCGCGTGATTTTACTGAAAGTAATCGATAGAAAATGGATGGATCATATCGACGACATGGAACAGCTTCGCCAGGGAGTAGGTTTGCAGGCATACGCACAGAGAGATCCTCTTGTGGAATACAAGCTCAACGGGTACGAGATGTTCGACGAGATGACACAGAATATTAAGGAAGAAACAGTCCGCCTGCTGTTCCATGTAAGAATCGAGCAGAAGGTAGAGAGAGAACAGGTTGCGAAAGTAACGGGAACGAATAAGGACGATACCTTGCAGAAAGGCCCCGTAAAACGCGAGACGGCTAAGGTATATCCCAACGATCCCTGCCCTTGCGGAAGCGGCAAGAAGTATAAGCAGTGCTGCGGGCGCAAGTAAATCGCCGTTTGATTAAAACGGCAGAAATTAGAGAAAGTGTGGTGAACGTTAAGTGGTAGAATTGGATCAGATGAAATTAGAATTGCAGACATATGAAAGTCCGCTTGCGGAAGTGAGGGATTCACTTTGACTTAGATAATAAGCAAAGGCGAATCGAAGAGCTGGAAAGGGAAATGGAGGCTCCGGGATTTTGGGATGAACCCGATATTTCCAACCGCAAGATGAAGGAACTGAAAAGTCTAAAGGATATAGTGGATACGATAAACGGTCTGAAGGGCCAGTACGAGGACATTGGCGCGCTGATTGAAATGGGCTATGAGGAAGAGGATCAGGAGATGGCTGCGGAAATCCGCAGCGAACTGAATTCCTTTATAGAAACCTTCGAATTAATCCGCATCAATACCCTTCTGTCAGGCGAATATGACAAAAACAACGCCATTTTAAAGCTTAATGCAGGTGCCGGCGGAACGGAGAGCTGTGATTGGTGTGGTATGCTCTACCGAATGTATACCAGATGGGCGGAGCGAAGAGGGTTTACTATCGACGTATTGGATTATCTGGACGGCGATGAGGCCGGAATCAAATCCGTAACCTTTCAGGTCAACGGAGAGAATGCTTATGGCTATTTGAAATCGGAGAAGGGCGTTCACCGCCTGGTGAGAATCTCTCCCTTCAACGCCCAGGGAAAGAGACAGACTTCTTTCGTATCGCTGGATGTAATGCCGGATATAGAAGACGATATGGATATTGAAATCAATGACGACGACCTTCGCATCGACACCTATCGAAGCAGCGGAGCGGGTGGTCAGCATATCAATAAGACCTCCTCGGCAATCCGTATCACGCATCTTCCCACCGGAATTGTGGTACAGTGTCAAAATGAACGCTCCCAATTCCAAAACAAGGATAAGGCGATGCAGATGCTGAAAGCGAAGCTGTATATGCTGAGACAGGAAGAAAATGCGGAGAAGCTTTCCGGTATTCGCGGCGAGGTAAAAGAAATCGGATGGGGAAATCAGATACGTTCTTACGTGCTGCAGCCCTATACGATGGTAAAGGACCATAGGACGGAGGAAGAATCCGGCAATGCGGACGGTGTGTTAGACGGTGCTTTGGATCCTTTCATCAATGCATATCTGAAATGGATAAGCACGGGAAAGAAAAATACAGAACAATAAAAACGGACTCCTGAGAGTCAGTCATTCAAACGATGAGAGGTCAGTAAGTGGAAAAATCACCTGCGGACCTCTCGTTTAATATTTATGAATTATACCTGGAACTTTGCAATTTCTTCTATTAGTCTGTAAGTACTCTTTTTTGTCTTTTCTACAATTTCCTGCACTTCACTGGCTTTTTGAGTGGTATCGGAAACCCGGTTTGCAATGTCTGTAGTCCCTTTGGCGCCTTCATTTGCAGCGATAGCAACACCGTCGATTGCACTTATGATGTTTTGGATAGCGGATAACAGCACACTGGAACTGGAATAAAATTCTGATACCAGTTCATCCACGTATTTGGCATCCTTACTGTAGTGTTCTGCAACCTCCAGCAATACGGCATAATCATTAACAACATCCGTAGAAATATAGGATAGTACATCTTGTGCGCATTCAGACAGGCGGTCAACAGAGCCTGTTACCCTGGAGGTAGTTTCCTGGATCTTTAGAACAGCATTCTTGGACTGTTCTGCCAGAACCCGGATTTCTTCTGCAACAACCGAAAAGCCTTTTCCTGCTTCACCGGCTCTGGCTGCTTCTATGGAGGCGTTTAAAGCGAGAAGATTCGTCTGCGCGGTAATCTGCATAATGGATTCGGAAAGAATATCGATTTCCTTAACAACCTTAGTAGCATTCAGGGCATCTTGCAAATTTTGCTGGGTATTAGTTAATGCCTCTTTTGCCTTTAGAGTGGAAGCGATGACATTATCTTTGGTCTGATTTGCTCTCCGGTTAATCGCTTCCGCTTCGGTTGCCCCCTCCTGAGAGCGTGTTGCTATCTGCTGTGCAGTATGTTCGATTTCCTGAGCGGTCGCAGACATTTCTTCAGAAGATGCAGCAGTCTCCTCCATACCGGCAGATAATTCTTCGGTGGTGGCAGAAACATCCCCGATATTATCATATAGAATGCCGACGTTGTTTACTACCTGGTCGACATCACTTTCGATATATTTGGATTCCGTCTTAACCTGGTTGATCAGATTTCGGAGGGCGACCTGCATTTGCTGAATACCAACAGATATGATTCCTATTTCATCCTTCCGAAGGAGATTCGCCTTTGTTATTTCCTGAGTGAAATCTCCTCCGGCAATAGTGCGGATGGAAGAATCGAGGGAACGAATCGGCTTAACAATCTGATGTGTTGCACGTTCAATAGAAATTCCAATCACAAGAAGAGCGAAAACAAATGTAATCAGAATGTTTATCAATAATTGATTGAGGCTTTTCATAATTTCCTGTTCAGATACGGCAATTATCACAGACCAGTGAGTGCCGGGTACTGGGGCAAAATATGCGATTAATTTCTTGCCGTCTATGGTATAGACAGATGATTCTGATCCGCCGCTGGAGATTTTGTTCTCAAGCTCACTCAGACCGCTGCCTTCTAATTCACTTATCTTTTTGCTGATAATACTGTCATCCTGATGTGCAAGAATAGTACCATCTATACTGTTAACAAGATAAGCATATCCGGTCTCACCATAAGTGATTTGCTTTACAAACTCCGTGATATTCTCTAAACTGATATCACTGGCAAGAACACCGCGAAAGTTTCCGGAGGTATCATTGAGGAGGACGCTGCTGGATACCACCAATTTATTCGTTACCAGGTCGAGATAGGGATCGGTGAAACCAGCCGTTTCAGCATCATTTCCAAGCGTGTACCAATCACGTTGTCTTGGATCATAATCTGCCGGGGGTGTCCAGCCGGATCCATCGATCATTACACCATCCTTTGTACCGATATAAACATCAGAGAAGTTGGGATTGCTTTCTAAAATTGCAGAAAGATAGGATAATTCATCCGCAGAAGACAGGCCCATCTCCTCCAGGGTAGTCTTACTGCTGTTAATAATCTGTAATTGTACATTCAACCAGCCTTCTATTTTATTGGCACTGGAATAAGCAGTTTCCGATAATATCTCGTCCATGTTCTTCTGAATCACCTGCCTGGCGAAAAAGTAACCGATTCCGGAAATTACTGCTAATGCCAACAAAATAATTGGCAACAAAACTAGAAGCATCTTTAGTTTTAAGCTTTTCATAATAGTATCCTCCTTTATTTTCATCGTTTGTATAATAAGTTGTCACGTATTATAACACCGGAACTTATAGAAACGCAAGATAAAATGTACAAAACATATATGTACGTTATGAAATGTTGTAATGAATTTGGAAAGAGTTTTAAAAGATACTGTTACATAAAAAAAGAGGACATC